>JBJOJC010000040.1:0-14635 GCA_046046825.1 Actinomycetota bacterium
AACTTACAGGGGAATAGTAAAAGTCTAGCCGATACCGCTAGTTGGCTGGGCGGCGGCCTGAAAAAGCACGGCCCAAAGTTACTTCATCGGCGTATTCAAGGTCTCCGCCAACGGGCAAACCCGAAGCCAAACGAGTTACCGTGATGCCCAAACTTGCCAGCATTCTAGAAAGATAGGTGGCAGTTGCCTCGCCCTCAAGGTTTGGGTCGGTGGCAATGATGACTTCTTGAATATTTGGGTCTGAAAGCCTGGTCATCAACTCTTTGATTCGAAGCTGATCCGGACCGATTCCCTCAATCGGGCTGATCGCTCCACCGAGAACGTGGTACAAACCACGGAATTCTCGGGTGCGCTCAATCGCCTGAACATCTTTTGACTCTTCAACTACACAAATTGAAGTGCGGCTTCGGCGCTCATCGCGGCAGATGTTGCACTTCTCTTGCTCGGAAACGTTTCCACAGATTTCGCAGAAACGAACTCGCTCTTTGACCTCAATCAGAACCTTGGCTAAACGCTCTGCCAAATCATCTTCGGTCTGAAGAAGGTAGAAAGCGATTCGTTGTGCCGACTTCGGACCCACACCCGGCAACCGGCCAAGTTCATCGATAAGTTCCTGTACAACCCCTTCGTACATTAGTCGTCCAGCGGTTCTGCGCCGAGAATTTCACGAAGAAGCGATTCGCCATATCGAGCATCTTCATCTACCTTGGCATTACGCGACTGTGCTGCCGGTTCTTCTTCCGGTTCTTCAGGCTCGTCATCAGGCTCTGGTTCGGGGGAAATCGGTTCAGCCGCCACCGGAGCCGCCGCAACGACTGGCACTGGCGCGGTTACCGGAGCTGGAGCAGCAGTAGCTTCCATCATTGGCTTGAATTTGAAGACAATGCCGAACTCGTCTTGGATTGCCTTGCGCAAAACATCAGGAGCACCGGCTTCACCCTTGAAACTCTCGAGGTCGTAGTTACTCGCAAAGCGAAGAGTTAGAACATCGCCCTCGACCGCCATAACGTCGATTGTGTAGGCAACCATGTAAGCCTTTTTCGACTTTTTAGCTACCTGGTCCAAGATGCGCTGCCACGAGGAACGAATCTGACTGATCGTCACGCTGGTGCTTACAACATCAATTGGTGTGGTCGGTGCTGATGCCTGAACTGGAGTGGGTGCAGAAACCGGTGCGCTGACTGGCACGGAAACCGGAGCGGAAACGGGAACCGAAGCGGTTGCAGTTGATGCCTCTCCCGCGATACCGATGCGGCGCTCCAGACGTTCGATTCTTGCAAGCGAACCAACCTCAGTGGCATTGGCTGCCGGAACCAAAATCTTGGCGCACATCAGTTCTAGGTGAAGCTTCGGACTGGTCGCTCCGGTCATACTGGAAAGCGATTCGCTAACGCTGGCTGCCGCGTGGGCTAGCTCAGCGCGGCCAAACTTGGCGGCCTGCTCCTGCAAACGCGCGAGCATGGCATCACTGATTCCGCGTAATACCGACTTCGCGTCGAGGCCAACCGAGTCGACCAAAATCAGATCGCGCAAACGCTCAAGCAAGTCTTCAACGAACTGGCGTGGGTCCTGACCGCTCTGAATGATTTTGTCGACAGATTGGAAGACCATTGCGGAATCGCCGATAGCCAAACCTTCAACTGCTTCATCGAGCACCGAGTCTGGGGTGTAGCCAAGTAGAGCAACTGCGCGCTCATAAGTTACTTTGCCGTCTTCAGAACCGGCAATCAGTTGATCCAGTAGTGACAATGAGTCGCGAACTGAACCGCCACCCGATCGAACAACGAGCGAGAGCACGCCAGGGGCTACGTCTACCTTTTCAGTACCGCAAAGCTCTTCAAGGTAGTCGAGCAGTTGTGCCGGCGGAACCAAGCGGAACGGATAGTGGTGAGTGCGCGAGCGAATCGTGGCAATAACCTTTTCCGGTTCGGTGGTGGCAAAAATGAACTTCACGTGGGCTGGCGGTTCTTCAACAATCTTCAAGAGAGCGTTGAACCCCTGTGCGGTAACCATGTGGGCCTCGTCGAGGATAAAGATCTTGTAGCGGTCGCGGGCCGGAGCAAAAAGTGCACGCTCACGCAAGTCACGGGCATCATCAACACCGTTGTGCGAAGCAGCATCGATCTCAACTACGTCGAGAGAGCCGCTTCCGTTTCGAGCTAGCTCAATACAGCTAGGGCACTTGCCGCAAGGAGTATCAGTTGGGCCTTCAGCACAGTTCAAGCAACGAGCCAAGATTCGCGCAGAGGTAGTTTTTCCGCAACCGCGAGGACCTGAAAAAAGGTAGGCGTGATTTACTTTGTCGGCTCGAAGAGCGGCCATCAGCGGCGCAGTAACCTGCGACTGACCAATTAGTTCGGCGAACGTCTCAGGACGATAGCGGCGATAAAGAGCGGTACTCACAGATGTAGCCTAACCTTTCCCACCGACAACGAATTCGAGGATAAAAAGAACTCCCCGCACACCCGCCAGAGCCCAGTTACCCTTGCTATCTTTCGATCCTGGGGGAGTTAGCCGAGGTGGCGCCGCACGGGGAGTCCAGCCATAATTCTACCCGCCAAAACGGTTAGAAAATTTGACGCTTAGTCGTCGTCGCCTTCGTCTTCGTCTTCGTGATCGTCTTCGTCTTCGTCATCGTCGTCGCCATACTCAACGTCATCGTCATCATCATCCACCCGATCGCCCGCTCCGAAGCTTGGCGGAGTTATTGCAACCGGAGGGGTTGGATTTGGGGTTACCAATGGAGCCTCTGGCGCTGGGTCAGTGGTTACGAGTTCATCAGCAGTAGTGGCAGGAGGCACAGTTGGAGTACCCGACTGGGCAAAACTGCCCAGAGGCACCATGGCCCCGGCACCTACGATTAGCCCGCCGACAACAGCTGCTACTACGTTCACCTTCATGATTTTTCCGATCTGTGGTTGTTCTGTCCACAAACCAAGGATGACCCCCCCGCCTGTGTATAAACACAACGTTACCTGTGAAACTACCTAGAGAAACTTCACAAAAGCAGGCATAAGGTTGGGTAATGAGAAAAATCTTGCCTTACCTTCGACTCGTAACCTCGTTTGCACTGCTTGCCTCCGTTGTTTGGCAAGTGTCAGACCGCCTCATCCACAACGTATTCCGCCCAGGTGAGTACTTCGCCTACCTCACTATCCAGTCAAGCCTCATCGCTGCGGTAATTTTGGCCGTGGCCGGGGTTCGGGAACTTCAGGGGAAAGCAGACACCAAAGTTCTGACCTTGGCTCGATTGAGCACTGCCAGCTACGCCATCATCGTGGGAGTTGTCTATAACGCTCTTCTAAGAGGCACAGTTGTGCTTCCTGGTGACCCTGACTACGGCTACAACTGGCCTGTGGCTCCGAATGAAATCCTTCATGTTTGGGGTCCGCTGTTTATCTTCCTAGACTTCGTTCTCACCATTACGGTAACCAAGTTGAAATTCAAGCAGATCTTCTGGGTTCTGCTCTACCCGCTTGCTTGGCTGACCTTCACCGTTATTCGAGGACTGATCACCGACTGGTGGCCATACAACTTCCTCAACCCGAACCTTGGCGGCGGAGCAGTTGGCGTCGGAATCTTTGTGCTCGAGATCATGGCGTTCTTGCTTACTTCCGCTGTAATTTCGCTATCTCTAAACAAGTTACGCAGTAAGTCGGCTAAGCACTAAACTTGAAAAGTTGCCTCGAGCAACTCCAGGAGAATTCGCCTAGTGGCCTATGGCGCCAGCTTGGAAAGTTGGTTGGGTGAAAGCCCTCATGGGTTCGAATCCCATATTCTCCGCGTGAGGTCCGAGCGAGTCTCAAGGCTCGGTGACCGAAACCACCACTGGTGTGTCAAAACATCAGGTGTTCACTAATGAGACAGTGAAAAAGCCCCAGAGCAATCTGGGGCTTTTGTCTTGAAGGGTCTGAGGCTCTTAGATGGCCAATTGTTCTTGAATCGCGGGGAAGACACTAAACAGAGTGAAAATGTGAAACGCGGCTATGAATAAGTTGCTGATAACAACTGGGTTCGAAAATGAGCGCACAGTAAAAGGCGTAGTTACTTTGTAAATTACTTGAAATAGAAGTAGCGCAAAAACAAATGATGGCACAGGCTTGAAAATCAGGAAAGCGGATAGAGCCAGAATTGCAAAATAAATTGACATCAAGATTCCACGAGCTTCTGTGAAACCGCCCCAGGCATGATCTACGACTGGTGATTTGATGGCCATCAAGACAAGTATTGGCACGAGTACCAAGATGTTGATTGATAGCGAAATGTAAATCAAGGAGTTCATTCTGATGTTCCTAATCTTTGGTTTGCTGTGTTGCGCTTTCCAGTGGCCGGTTCGAGGCGTCCTACTTTTCCGAAGCCAAATGGCGGCATGTTTGCGTAGATATTTTCACTTTTGCCAGGATCAACCACATAGGTCTCGTGATAAATTCCAACTGCATTGGTCTTCCTTGCAGCCTTGTTGAAGGCCTTCCAAGCGGGAAGATGTTCCGCGTCTGATGATTTTGAATAGGCAATTAGCTTCTCGGCGCTCTCCCAATACTGAACAAGAATTAGCGTGCGACCTAGCCACATTTGATAGGACTTGAAACCGAGCTCAGGGTTTTTGAAAAGTTCGGGGAGCATCCTTGACATAGCCATAAAAACTGGCAGCCAGCGGTGGATAGCGAAGACATTGTTGATTCTCATGCCGATGAGGAAAAGTACGTAGCCTTCATCTGAAACCGCGGTCAATCGTTCGTTTCTAACTTTCGCCATTTAGGGCTCCTTTGCTGAGTAGATTCAGGTTAGCCAACAAAGTAATCTGAAATTATGTTTAAGCAAATCTTCGTAAACCTTCCGATTGAGAACCTGAAGAAGTCTGTTGAATTCTTCAGCGAACTCGGCTTCACTTTCAATCAACAGTTCACCGACGAGACGTCGACCTGCATGGTTGTGTCGGATCACATTTACGTAATGCTTCTTGAGAAAGCCAAATTTGCCAGTTTCACGTCAAAGCAGATCGCCGACCGCGATACGGTGGAGGCGCTCTTCTCATTCGCCTGTGAATCTGCCGACCAGGTGCGCGAGCTTTCCGAGAAAGCTTTCGAACTAGGTGGTCGACGCGTTGGAGACCCTGAAGACATGGGGTTCATGTTCAGTTGGGGCTTTGAAGACCTAGATGGCCATATGTGGGATCTGTTCTGGATGAATCCAGAACATATTCAGTAGCTCAAAACGAACTAAGCAGTCGATCTACCTGAGCTGCTGGCGATTCTTGCCAAGGCATACCTGACTTATGGGTGCGCAAAGAAACAATGCCATGCAGTGAAGCCCATATTTGGGTTGCCATTTTCACTGCGTCATCGCTGGGCTGATCTTGACCAGAAATCAATGAAGCAGTTTGGTAGATGAGGTGAAGGCCTGGTCTCATTCCGACTTCTAAGAATTTCTCATCGTCGGTGGTTTCAAACATGAGTTGGTAGGCGCCAGGATTTTGAAGGCCCCAAGCAACATAGGCTTGCGCAAAGTTTTTGAGTCTCGCTTGCGGATTTGTGCTTCCGACTGCAGTTTCTAAAAGTGTTTGCTCCAACTGTTTGTGGAGGTGAACAATCACACTTAGGAAGAGTTCGTCCTGTGAAGAGAAGTGTCGGTAGGCCGCACCAGGAGCTACGCCAGCCTTGGTTGCCAATTCCCGCATGGTTGGCAGTTTAACTTTGCCGGGTTTCGAAAGAAGTTCAACGGCAACCTCAAGCAATCTAACCTTGAGGTTTGGTTGATTTTCCGATGTTTTTACCATTGTGAACAAGTGTATACTCGGAAATAGTGAACATGCGTTCACAATCTGATCGGAGTGCCATGCTAACCAAACTAAAAGTCGTCACCCTGGGTTTGGTCTCACTGCTGGCGATCTCCGGATGCTCGAGCAATGCAACCACCAACTCCAGTAATTCCGACGTGGTGGACATCAAAGATATCGTGCTCAGCAATAAGAGCGGGGATTGCGCCGACTACTCGGCGAGTTATCAAGCCGAAGTGAAAGACATTCAACTTTCCGAAAACTACATTGCACAGTTCAATGTTTCCGACGATGAAACCAAGTGTTCCGTGACGGCCAACGACATCCCGAATTACGATTTCAACGACGACTCGGCCCACTGGGCGACTCCAATTGCAGAACAAAACATCTCGGTCTCTATCCCCCGCAATCCCACAGCGGCCGCAACAACCAGTGAGCTCAGCTTGCTAACGTACAACGCAATCATGTTGAACGGAGTTGTGCTCGACCAAGTTGCAAACGGTTGTTACAAACCAGATGACTCGACGGCCGACCAAGACGGGAACGTTGCCAACGGTTGCGGACTCTGGGTTGACTGGCGCTTAGACCCGATGGGAAAAGTGAGCCTCGGCACCGATTCGCACAATGGCCACACACAGCCTGATGGCCTTTATCACTATCACGGCAACCCACTTGCGCTCTTTGACACCCAAGACAGTGAAACCGTATCGCCAGTAATCGGGTTTGCCGCCGATGGATTCCCGATCTACGGACCTCATTTCCTGGACCCTACTACTGGGAAAGTTACTGAAGCTAAGTCGGGTTATACGGTGAAGTCGGGTGACAGACCGACTTCGGATACCAGCCCAGGTGGGGCATACGACGGAACCTACATTCAGGACTACGAATTCACCAATGCAGGGCATTTAGACAAGTGCAATGGAATGACCGTCGATGGGCAATACGGTTACTACGTGACCTCCAGCTACCCGTATGTAATGGGGTGCTTCACCGGTTCACCAGACTGGAGCTTCTCCAAAATCAAAGATTTTGTACTTTGGGCGTCCTACGGTGTTCTTGCAGTTACTGCCGGAACAATCTGGCTAATTATCCGCAGACGTAGAAAAAGAAGTTAGTTTCGAGAGCCCCTTGCCTTTAGGGAGGTTCTTGTAATCCCATTGGATGGCAACAGCTTCTTGAAGCCAATCGTTCAGTGCTTCAACATCTGAAGTGGTGGCAATGCTGATTCCAGCGGCTTGAAACTTTCCGATCGGTTTGAGACCGGCCTTCTTGAAAGACTTGCCACTCCAGAAAAGAACTTCGAGTCCGGCCTTTTTGAGGCTGTAGCCAAATACCGGGTTGCCTTCGATGAACCAGACCGGATGGCCGTGCCAAACCTTTGACTCGGCTTGAGGAACCTTTTTATCGAAAAGCTTGGCCAACTGTTCGGCGAGAACGCGAACTTCTGGATTCAACTGTTCGTTGTATTCGGAAACGCCCATTTATAGAGCTTTCTCAAGTGCCGCAAGAATTCCGTCGACGTCTTCCTGGGTGGTGTCCCATGAACACATCCAGCGAACCTGACCGGTTGCCTGATTCCAAACATAGAAGCGGTAGTCGGCCATGACCTTGTTGGCAACGGCTTCAGGTAGTTCCGGGAAGACGGCGTTTGCTTCGGCCTTGTTGCGAACGATTACTTCCGGGTGCTTGGCGGCAATTGCGAGCACGCCTTCATAGAGCTTTGATGCCATGGCGTTGGCGTTCTTGGCGTTCGCCAGAGCAACCGCAGCGTTGTTCTCAAAGAGAGCGATTAGCTGAGCCGAGAAGAAGCGCATCTTGGACGCAAGCTGCATTGATGTTTTGCGCAGAAATGGCATGCTTTGCGCGAGCGCTTTACCCTGCTCGGTTGAAGTGTTGGTCACGATGACGGCTTCGGCGGCGAGGGCACCGATCTTGGTGCCACCCAGTGAAACCAGGTCTACTCCTAGGTCGGTGGTGAACTGCTTGAAGTTGAGGCCAAGGGCTGCAGCCGCGTTTGATAGACGAGCGCCATCTAGGTGAAGCAGTAGGCCGTGCTTGTGGGCTAGGTCGGCGAGCGCCTTGATCTCAGCTGGCTGGTAGAGAGTGCCCATCTCGGTGGTTTGGGTGATGCTAATCACGCCGGGCTGGGCGCGGTGAACCGAACCAATATCGAAGATTTGGCTTTCGGCTAGTTCTGGGGTTAGCTTTCCATCGGCTGTTGGCACATTCCAAAGTTTGAGCCCGGCCATCTTTTCAGGGGCGCCACCCTCATCCATGTTGATGTGAGCGCTTTCGGCACAGATCACGGCTTCCCAACGCTTGGTGGCAGCTTGAAGTGCCACGATGTTAGCGCCGGTGCCATTGAAGACTGGGAAACCAACCGCGTTCGCGCCAAATAGGTCTTTCACGAGTTCGTCGAAGCGAGCGGTTACCGAGTCTTCGCCGTAGGCAATCTCGTGACCCTCGTTCTCAGCGGCAATTGCCTTTAGAACGGATGGGTGAACTCCGGCGTAGTTGTCGCTGGCAAAGCCTCTTGGGTTTTTGGTCATGGTTAGATTCCATCCTCATGGATTACTGCTTGAAATGTTGACGATGCGGAGAATTTGTGAGCTCGGCGCGGCGGGCAGACCGGCTTACTTTTTACCTTTGCCAATTACTTTTTTCCAGAACTCTTTAAGCCCAGCCAAGATGCGCTCGAGCCCCTGCATGCCCTGCTTGTGAAGCTCGCGAGCCCAGGCGATTTCCAGCGCCAAGATCGACAGCCCAAAGAAGATGAATAGCAAACCAGGACCAGGCGTCACCATCATGATTAATCCGAGGACGAGTAGAGCAAAGCCAATCACCATGGTTAGTAGCCACCGCACCGGGTGAGGTAAAACCGAAAGCCATTCCTTGATTTTGTCCATAGGTTAATTAGACCAGACCTTCGCGGCAAACACTCTTGATAGTTACGCTTGAGAGATGACCGCATCCCCCATCAAGGTAGTTTTTCTCACCTTCTACTTTGAAGCGTGGGACGCCTTGGCCGATGTGCATTCCAGGATGCTTGCCGACCCCAGGTTTGATGTCACGGTCATCTCGATTCCAAGACGCTTTCGAAAAGAAGAGCCATTTGGCGCGGAAGAAAAAGTAAGCGCGTTCCTTTCGGAACAGGGCGTTGCACATGAGCGTTTCAACTTCGACGATTCAATGGTTGGCCTCGCTCGAATGAAAGAACTTGCTCCCGACTACGTGTTCATCAACTATCCGTGGCAACGCAATTACCAACCCGGCTACCGCGTTGAACGCTTGAGCGAATTCACCAAAGTTTGCTACGTACCCTACTACTCACTTGCGCTCGTTAATGAGCCGGGCGAGGTCGGCGTTACGCCATACCTTTACACCCAAAGGTCCAATCAGTTGGCTTCGCTAGTGTTCACTCAGGATTCAAACACAGTCGACGCATACGCGAATACCTCGCGCGGAAATGATTATGTTCACCTAACCGGCACACCAAAAATCGATGCCCTGGTTCGAAAGGTGCACGAAGCTGAAGCCGAGTGGCCACTTGATAACCCTGGAAACCGCAAAATGGTTTGGGCTCCTCACCACAGCTTCTCCGAAAGCTGGTTCAACTTTGGAATGTTTACCAAGATATCCCTACAGATGCTTCACTTCGCCAAGACAAACCCAAACCTAGACATCGTGATGCGCCCACACCCGATCATGTTCGGAAACCTGGTGTCGAGCGGAGTGCGTTCAGCAGCAGAACTCGAGAGTTGGCTAACGGAGTGGAACTCCCTTTCAAACACGGCAATTGATTCGGAAGGTGACATCGCGCCGCTCTTCGCAGCAGCCGACATCTTTGTAACCGACGGGATTTCGTTCCTTGGCGAATACCCGCTCGCCACCGGCAAGCCAACGGTGTTTTTCGAAAACGAAGACCACTGGCCTTGGTCTCCGATTGGCAAGATTGCCGCTCGAGCCAACATCCACGTTCATACCTTCGACGAATTCGAAGAAGCTTTCAACACCATCGTTGAACACGGACTACCTGATTTCAGTGGAGAAATTGCCGAACTACAGAAGGCAGCTCAGCCATTCCCGGGGCAGGCTGCCGCGAAAATCGTCGACGTGGTTTTGAAAGATTTTGAAGACCAAACACCGTTAGTCGATAAAACCAAAGTCACCGAGGTTGCCTGGGAACTCAAGCCAGATGCCGAACCAGCTTGGGATTAGGCGTTCGGAATAAATGCCTAGGCTTTGGGCTTGTTGAAGGTATAACTTCCCTCCAACGCCCAAGGATCTGAAATGAACATCGATTTCAAGGCCATCGCCGAATCTCTAACCGAAAACATTCGTGCATTCGGAGGATTCAATCCAGAGCAAGTTCGCCAGAGCGGGCTGATCGGCGACGAAGGTGTTCGTAACTATTTGCTGCGTGCGCTAAAAGGTGGTGGCAAGACTGGCCACGAACTTAGCCAAGCAATCGAAGAAGCCAGCAGCGGTCGTGTGAAGCCAACCCCTGGACGCATTTATCCGTTACTTGAAAGCCTCCTAGATGAAGGACTGGTTGCAGTGGTAACGAAAAAGGATCGCAAAATCTACAGCCTCACCGAATCGGGCAAAGCTGCCGAAGCTTCACTTGAAGAGCAACCAAGCTTTGATGAAACCGAGAGCGCCTCTGGTTGGTCAACACCAAAATGGGTCGATGTTCGCGGTGTGGTTCCAGTTGCAGCAACCCGACTAGCCAAGGCTTCACTCGAGGTAGCCCAATACGGCACCAAAGAGCAACAAGAAGCTGCCGCGACAGCAATCGACGAAGCTCGAAAGCGAATTCACGAAATCCTTTCGGAGAAGTAAACACTTGAAAAGCAGATACCGCCGAATCCTTCGGTTTGCCGCTCTAGCGCTATTCCAAACCTGGTGGTTTGAACTAGCACTTCCGAAATTCGGCTTGAAGCGCCTAGTGGCAAGAGGCCGGATGGCTCGCTATCAGAAGCTTGCTAGGAAATTCGGCGCTTTGGCTCTAGACCTGGGCGGACTAATTATCAAAGCTGGCCAGTTCGCTTCGTCACGTTTGGATGTGCTTCCCAAAGCGATTACCGCTGAACTCGAATCGCTCCAGGATGAGGTTGAGCCGGTTCCGTTCGAACGAATCAAGCCGCATCTAGAGACCCAACTTGGTTTCGGTCTGGAACTGGCCTACAAGTCATTCGACCAAACACCAATTGCCTCCGCGTCACTCGGGCAGGTTTACCGTGCACTGCTAACCGACTCGCTGGCAGCCGACTTTGGTTCAACGGCCGTAGTGGTCAAGGTTTTGCGCCCTGGCATTGAAGAGATAGTCGAAGTCGACCTAAAGGCTCTTCGAAAAGTAGGTCAGTGGCTGTCTCGAATCAAACTGGTTTCTCGCCGAACCGATGCGCCAGCACTGGTTGAAGAGTTCGCCAAGGTGAGTCTCGAGGAGATTGATTACTTCCACGAAGCGGGAAACCTTGAACGCTTTGCGCAAAATCATTCGAACGACCCAAGGGTGGGAACTCCGGTTGTTATCTGGGAGCGCACTTCGAAAAAGGTTCTAACCCTAAGTGACGTCTCGGCAATCAAAATAAGTGATGTGGACTCCCTCGTTGCTGCTGGGCTTAACCCCAACGCGGTGGCAGCGGAACTTGCGCGAACCACCTTCGAGCAAATCTTCACCCACGGGTTCTTCCACGCCGATCCGCACCCTGGAAACATTTTCGTGTCGGTTGGTTCTCCTGAATCTGAAATTGATTTCAAAATCACCTTCATCGATTTCGGGATGATGGGTGAAATCTCCGACGAACTAAGAAACGGACTCCAAAGCTTTATCATCGCCCTCGTTTCCAGAGACGCCCGTGCTTGCGTTGCTGGAATGCAAAGACTTGGCGTTCTTCTACCCAACGCCGACACCGTTGAATTAGAAAAAGCGATTTCAACGCTATTTGAAAGATTCGGCGGGGTGGGAGTTGCCGAGCTAACCCAAACCGACCCCGAGGAATTCAAGCAACTGGCGCTTCAGTTCAGTGATTTACTTCGCACTCTGCCGTTCCAACTTCCAGAAGACTTCTTGCTGCTCTTCCGTTCGGTTTCACTGCTTTCCGGAGTAACCAGCTCGCTAAACCGTGACTTCAACATGTGGGATGCCGTTGACCCGTTCGCCAGAACGTTGCTCAACGGTGGTGGAACCGGCACTCTAAAGGCGGTTGGTCGTGAAGTTTTGTCATTTGCCAGCACTGTTGCGGCTCTACCCGGCAGGCTCGACTCGGTGCTTGGTCGCCTGGATCAGGGCACTCTAAACGTAAGAAGCCTAGAGGTTGAGAAAGGTTTGCGCCGGCTCGACGGAAGCACTCGCCGCGTCACCGCTGCCATTATTTTTGCGGTGTTATTCGCCGGTGGAATCGCTCTTCGTCTGACTGGCGACGAACTTGGAACAGCGCTGCTAGTTGCCAGTGCGCCAGTTGGAATCTACGCTCTAGGCTTCCTGAGACTCCCCTAATCGTTCGCCTTAGGCCAACCACCTGGAGGACCAACGATGATTAGCGTTGCAAAAATGGCGACGACAACCAAAACCAATGCTGCGGCCAATAACGCCGGACGGTTGATAAACCAACGGTAAAGTCGATCGAACCAATGGTCGTCTTGTGCGTGACCAGAGTGGGTTTTGCGCCATTCGCCCTCTAACTGTTTAGTCTTATCGACTCGCATCTCGAAAGGGATGGTTGCGTATGGAACGATCGCTAACGCGGTAGCAAGAACAATTTTCCAAAAACCCCAGCGCTGGTTCACTCCAACCAATGCTGCGATGACCCCGTACCCAAGGAAAACAGCACCGTGAATTCCACCGATGACCGTCACCAAGGTTTGCGGGAAAGCCCAGAATTGTTTCCCAATGAGGCCAATTATTAGAAGCGTCCAAGTGACAGCCTCGGCAAATGCGAATTGCCTAAATAGCGAGCGCGGTGAGAATTTAGAAATGCTTTCGTTCATCCGACAATACTGTCACCTAAACTTGCGAGTAATTGTTTTTGATATCGGGGGAAAAATGGCATTCAAACTATCTGCGCTAAGCGCGAAAGCGAAAATTGGAGCTTCGGCAGGGTTGGTTCTGCTGCTGGCAGGTGGCGGGGTTGCTTACGCGGCGCTGCAAACCCCTGAAGCGGTTGTGGGCCAAGCGTTTGCTTCGCTATTTACCCAATCGAACCCGAGCCTAATAATTTCAGGTGACCTGAAGAGTCCGTCGCTGAGTGGCTCAACACAAATCGAACTAGACACGGCCAGCGATGGCAGCCTTCTTACCGTTTCTGCAAACGCCGACTTTTCTGGTTTACCGGTTGGTGCAACCCTAAAGGTTGTTAGCGCAAAAGCCGGAGACGCCTATCTAAACCTCTCAGAATTCGAAACACTGGCCAATTTCGTGAGTCAGACCGGGCTAATTCCGGCAACGGTTGTGAGTAGTGCCAAGTCTGCACTGACCGACACCTGGGTGAAAATCACCAAGGAAGAACTCACCGCCTATTCAGGCAATAACACCTGCATTTCAGAAAAACTGAACAACGCCGCGTACACCAAAAAGTTTGGGGAAGAGCTCGGTGGAATTCTCCGCTCAAACTTCTTCGTCGTTCCTAAAAAAGAGCTAGCCTCGGTTGGTTCGGATCGAGTCTTCAAATTGGGAATCGATGCCACCAAGCTTCGTTCGTTCTACAAAGGTATTCAGGACAGCAAGTACTACAGCGACGTCGCTAGCTGTATCCCTTCGCTGAATGTTGCAGATGTCGACCTAGATTCAATCACTCAAAAGCAAATCGATGAATCTTTGAAGACAGTGAACATCACTCTCTATGCAGACTCGTTTAGTCACAGCCTGTCTAAGTTGAACGTGGAAGCCAGCGACGCCCAAAGCTCACAGCAGTTGGTCGTTTCAGTGAAACCAAACGGCGATCAGTCGGGCAAGGTCAAAATTCCGGCAGAGTCAGTTTCATCAAAGGAATTGATTGTGAGCCTTTTGGGTGGCAACATTCAATAAGGAGTTTTGCCAAGAGTCAGGAATTAGTTGTCTAAAGTCGTTGATTTTGTAAATGTTTCAACGGAGGGACTCGAAACCTCACCTTTTGTGAAGCAGCTTGCTGGATTACGTGCCAACGAATCACGATACTTTCACAATAAGTACAAAATCGATTTTGCAGTTAGCCAAGCATCAGAGGTTCCTGAGCTCATCGAGTACGTGAATCGGGTTCTTGCCGAACGCGACATAGTTCCTTCCTCGAAGCCTCTTGAGGCAGCGGAAATCATCGTCGATGGAATTCGCTGGACCTATGTGTTCTTCGAGAGTGGTTTGGCAATCAACGTTCTTTACACCCTGGCCGACGCCAAAAAGCGTGCTGTTGGCTTCAAACTTTGCATGGATATGCCAATCCCAGAAGAGCTGGCAACTAAGTTCAAGTTCGCCAGACAGAAGTCGAAGTTGGCCGGGGAGATCCGCGGAAGTTTCTTCGTGGTTAAGGGCGAATACTAGAAATTTTAGGGTGTTGCACAAAATACCAAAGTGCTACACTTTTGGCATGCCAACTTTAAGACAACGACACATGATCACAGAAAGTGATCAACTTGCTGCCGCTATTGACCGCGCAGCTCAGGTCTGCCCAGATCTCACCGGTGAGCGAGCAGACCTACTCCGCTACATAATCGACCGCGGTATTGAAACAATAGACGCAGAACGCCAGAAAGCCGCTAAGGCCCGCAAAAAGGCGATCATGGAAGTTGCTGGAAGTCTTTCTGGTGTTTGGCCGGAGAACTGGCGCGAAGAGATGAGAGCTGGATGGCCAGAATAGCTCTCGATGCCGGAGTGATTATCGG
>JBJOJC010000041.1:0-4420 GCA_046046825.1 Actinomycetota bacterium
CAACGGCTTCGAGAGTTGGGCGTTGCCAACTGGTCGGCGGCAGAAGCTTTGGGCTTCGCTCAGTCAAGGCTCTTGGTGATCGTTGATGAAGTGGTGGCCGCTATCCGCAGTGGCGGTCTGGCAACCGACGCCATTACTCGAATAGCAACTAAAGGTCGTTCGCTCGGAGTTCACCTGCTTCTGACCACACAGTCGCTAGTTGGCTTACCGAGGGAAGTGCTGATCAACCTGCGCTCGCGGTTGGCATTGGCTGGCACCGATGATGTTGAACTATTACAACTCGGATGCAAAGAGAAGATTGCCGCTTCATCGGGAGAAACGAAAGCCGCCGTGCTTTTGCACGACGGACAAACGTTTGCGGTTCAGGTGCCGCTTGGTGCTAGGAAAGCACCTCGGATAGCTGCTTGAAACCCATGCCGTGGGCCACAGCAACCGGTTCGCTGGTTAGAACGCCATCGTGGGTGTTCAGACCGAGGGCCAGTGAGCCATCGGCCTGAAGGGCTTTCTTCCAGCCGTTGTTTGCGAGCGAGCGTAAGGCAAGGTTGCGTTAGTTAGTGCGTAGGTGGAGGTGTGAGGCACCGCACCAGGCATGTTGGCAACGCAATAGAAGATGGCGTCGTGCACTTTGAAGGTTGGGTCGGCGTGGGTAGTCGGCTTCGAGTCGGCGAAGCAACCGCCCTGGTCGATAGCAATATCTACAAGAACGCTGCCTGGCTTCATTGCTTTCACGTGTTCGTTGGTAACAAGTTTCGGAGCCTTGGCGCCAGGAATCAAGACCGAACCAATAACCAGGTCGGCATCGGCAAGGGCGCGCTTGATCTCGAATGAGTTCGACGCGATGGTGCGAACGCGACCAGCGTAGTGGTGGTCTAGTTCGCGAAGACGGTTTAGGTTGGTGTCCATTACGGTAACTTCAGCACCGGCACCAACGGCCATTGCAACAGCGTTGGTTCCGGCAACTCCGCCACCGAGCACAACAACCTTGGCTGGGCGAGTTCCTGGAACACCGCCGAGTAGCATTCCGCTACCGCCGTTGTGGCGCATTAGAGTTTCGGCGCCAACCTGAATTGAAAGGCGGCCAGCAACTTCGCTCATCGGAGCTAACAGTGGCAACTGGCGGCTTGGAAGTTGAACGGTCTCGTAAGCAATAGCGGTCACCTTGTTGTCGACCAGCTGTTTGGTTAGCTCAAGGTCGGCGGCTAGGTGCAGGTAGGTGAAAAGTACAAGCCCTTCGCGGAGGAAACCGTATTCAGAAGCGATCGGCTCCTTCACCTTCATCACCATGTCACCGGCTGCCCAAGTGGTAGCGGCGTCGGCCAAGATAGTTGCTCCGGCTTCTTCGTATTCGCGGTCGGCGATACTCGAACCGTTACCGGCGCCAGCCTGAACGAACACCTCGTGGCCCGCTGTCACCAGCTCGTGAACTCCGGCTGGGGTGATGGCTACACGAAATTCGTTGTTCTTTACTTCTGCTGGTACCGCGATACGCATTTTTCTCCAATTGATGGCCTCTTCGCCATGTCCGAAATAAACGATACCCGAAACTAAGTTTTGATGGTTTTTTGTATTTCACGTGCCGTCGATGTGGCAGTATTTGAATTGAAATGTACCCGTACATTTTTTATTGGTTATTGTGTGGACAGTGATGTCCGTTCGATGTAAAGGAGCCCAGATGTCTGAGCAGCTTCAAAGTCCAAAAGCCGGTGAGTCTTTTAAGAAGGTCACGGCTACTCAAGTTACTCGACGTGCACTGTTTGGTGGAGCCGGAGCGCTTAGCCTTGCAGCTGTTCTGGCAGCTTGCACCCCTGGTGGTGGCAAGAAGACTCTCACCGCTGCGGAAGACCTTTCGGCTACTGAGAAGACCCTAATCTGGGACAACTGGCCTTACTACATGGACGGCGAAGACGGCTCGTTCCCAACCCTTACCGCTTTCGAGAAGCAGAGCGGCATCGACGTTACCTACAACATCAACGTTGACGACAACAACACCTACTTTGCGAAGATCAAGAACCAGCTGGCTTCTGGCACCGACACCGGCGCCGATACTTTCTGTCTTACCGACTGGATGGTTTCCCGTTTGATCACCAGCGGCTACGTTCAGGAACTGAACTACGAGAACATGCCTAACGTGACCGCGAACCTGAACCCAGCGTTCAAGACCACTTTCGGCACCTTCGACGAAGGTCGCAAGCACTCTCTTCCTTGGAAGGGCATCATTGCGGCCATCGGTTACCACAAGGCCAACTACAAGGAGCTAACCGGCAAGGACGCTCCTGAGACTCTTGAAGACCTATGGGTACCAGAGCTGAAGGGCCGCGTTGAAGTTCTTTCTGAAATGCGTGACACCTTGGGCATCATGATGGCAGCCGCCGGCGTTGACATTGAAAACTTCACCTCAGAAGACTTCTACGCAGCGCTAGACCTGTTCACCGAGAAGGTTTCTTCGGGTCACATCCGCTCAATCAAGGGCAACTCGTACGTTGAGGACTACAAGAACGGCGACGCAGTTGCCGGTATCGTGTGGGCCGGCGACCTTGTTGGCGCAAACCTTGAACTTGGCTCAGACGAGCTAGGTGTGGTTCTTCTAGAGACCGGTTCAACCTTTGCCTGCGACAACTTCGTGGTTCCTATGGGCTCAGCCCACAAGGCCAACGTTGAAGCCGCAATCGACTACTACTTCACTCCAGAAGTTGCCGCAGAGCTTGCTCTTGCTGGTGTTTTCTACGTGACCCCGGTTATGGGTGCCCGCGAGATTGTCATCAAGAAGAACCCAGCTCTTGCCAACAACGAGCTGATCTTCCCATCAGATGACATCTTCGCAACCAAGCTAAAGCAGTTCCGTCCGTTGACCCCTAAGGAAGACAACGAGTTCTCGAAGGCTTGGTCGAAGGCTTCCAACGGAGTCGTGTAATTGGCAATTGATTTCAAGCCGACCGGCGCGGATCTCGAGTTAGTTAACGTTCGCAAAGATTTTCCTGGTTTCACTGCTCTGCAGGACATGGACCTTCACATCCCAGCAGGCGAGTTCTTCGCACTGCTCGGTCCGTCTGGTTGCGGTAAAACCACGACCCTTCGCATCGTTGCCGGTTTGGAGGAGCCAACCGCCGGTCAGGTGCTGATTGGTGGCAAGGACGTAACCGCTACCAAGCCTCACGAACGTCCGGTCAACACCGTGTTCCAGAGCTACGCCCTGTTCCCTCACATGACCATCTTGGAAAACGTGGCTTTCGGTTTGCGTCAGCGCAAAATCGAAGACCCGCTGAAGAAGGCAATGGACGCTCTGAACCTAGTGGAACTTGGCTACGCGGCCGAGCGTCGTCCGCAGCAGCTTTCCGGAGGTCAGCAGCAGCGCGTGGCTCTTGCTCGCGCACTGGTCAATCGCCCAGCACTGTTGCTTCTCGACGAGCCACTTGGTGCCCTAGACCTCAAGCTTCGTCGCCAGATGCAGATCGAACTCAAGGCAATTCAGATGGAGGTTGGTCTTACCTTCCTTCACGTAACCCACGACCAGGAAGAAGCCATGGACATGGCCGACACCGTCGCGGTTATGAACAAGGGGCACATTGAGCAGATGGGGGCCCCTGAAGCCCTCTACGAACGCCCTAAGACCGCTTTCGTGTCGAAGTTCCTCGGTCAGTCGAACCTGTTTGTTGGCTCTATCGCCGACAGCAGTGCTTCATCGCTCAGCATTGAGGTCGGTGGCCACAAGATCACCGTCCCTAAAGACCGCGCCGAGAAGCAGACCGGCAAGATTTGTATCGGTGTTCGCCCTGAGAAGACCACCTTCCACCGCACCAACCCGAAGCTTGGTTCCGACCACGTGGTTGTTGGCCCAGGCGAAATCATCGACATCCGCTTTACCGGTGTAAGCAACCAGTACCTAATCGACATCCCAAATGTTGGCGAAGTTACGGTTTTCGCTCAGAACGTTGGCATCAGCCCAGTTATTGAACTTGGCGAGCAGGTTTGGGTTTCTTGGAAGGTTGAACACTCCTTCGGTCTGTCAGACCTTCCTGCCGGCAACGAAGACGAGTAGTCATGGCGTTTGCGGCATTCGGTTCTTCCCCGGCTAAGGAACATAAGTCTCCAACCAAATCGAGCAAAATCGTTTTGGCGCTGCTTATGCCTGGTCTGGTTTACCTCGGCCTATTCTTTTTCACTCCGCTGTTCTCGCTGGTAGTTACCTCTCTCGAGGTTCCTGCTGCTAGCGGGGGTATCGGTGAATACGAATACGGCTTCGCTTGGGAGAACTACGTAACCGCATTCACCACCTATCTTCCGCAGATCTTGCGTTCGTTTATGTACGCGACGATTGCAACCGTCATAGCGCTTTTGATCAGCTACCCGTTGGCCTACTTCATCGGTGTGAAGCTTCGAGCTCGTCCGCTGCTACAGCGTTTGATGTTGGTTTTGGTTATTG
>JBJOJC010000042.1:0-12105 GCA_046046825.1 Actinomycetota bacterium
TCGCATCCTGGGGCTGGAGTAGGTCCCAAGGGTTGGGCTGTTCGCCCATTAAAGCGGCACGCGAGCTGGGTTTAGAACGTCGTGAGACAGTTCGGTCTCTATCCTCTGCGCGCGCAGGAAATTTGAGAAGACCTATCCCTAGTACGAGAGGACCGGGATGGACGAACCTCTGGTGTGTCAGTTGTTCCGCCAGGAGCACCGCTGATTAGCTACGTTCGGGATAGATAACCGCTGAAAGCATCTAAGCGGGAAGCTAGCTTCAAGATGAGATTTCCATGACTTCGGTCGAGAGGCCCGCAGCTAGATTACTGCGTTGATAGGCAGGATGTGGAAGAAGGGACTAAAGACCTTCGGAGCTGACCTGTACTAATAGGCCGATTATTTGATAACACTTTTGCTTGCGTCCACTATGTGGTTCCCGAGGTATGGTCGGGAATCGCAACACAATAATTACGTTCGTGTCAACGATTCACATAACTCAATAGTGTTTCGGCGGCCATAGCGGTAGGGAAACGCCCGGTTACATTCCGAACCCGGAAGCTAAGACTACCAGCGCCGATGGTACTGCAAGGGGGACCTTGTGGGAGAGTAGGACACCGCCGGACTTAATTTGCGAAAATGGCCACCTTTTTAAGGTGGCCATTTTTGTTTTAACTAACATTTTGAAGGAGCTGCAATGGCAGATCAGGATAGAAACAGACCAAATGGTCGACCAGAGCGAGGTTCTGGCGATCGTTCGGGTGGTTTCGGACGCCCAAATTCGGGCGGACGTCCTGCCGGCCGTTCTGGAGGTCCACGTCGCGATGACCGCGATGCGAAACCAGCTCGTCCGGCTTGGCAGGAACGCGTTGCTAATAACCCTGACCAGGCGTACACAAAGCCAAAGGCTCCACCAATTCCTGACGAAATCAACTCTGCTGAGTTGCCGCTGCAACTTCGAGTGCAGTTGAAGACCCTCACGGAGGAAAACGCCGAGCAGGTGGCTCGCCACCTTGCAATGGTGCGATTGCTAATCGAGCAGGATCCAGAGCTTGCTCTAGAGCACGCCAAAGCGGCTGCCTCTAGAGCTGGCCGCATTGCTTTTATTCGCGAGACTTTGGGTGTTGCCGCCTATACCGCTGGGGATTTTGCCCTAGCGCTGCGTGAGCTTTTGGCACATCGACGTGCCACCGCATCCCAAGATCAATTACCACTCATCGTCGATAGTGAACGTGGTTTGGGTCGCCCAAAGCGCGCCCTGGAAGAGGGGCGTTCTGTAGATCGCAACAAACTTGAGCCTTCCGTTCGAGTGAATCTGGCCATTGCCATGTCTGGTGCCCGACTCGATCTGGAACAGAACGAATTGGCCCTGGCTGAGTTGGAGATTCGAGAGCTCGACCCAGCCAACGTTTTTGACTACTCGGTTGCGCTATTTTGGGCGTATTCTGACACCCTAGAAATTCTTGGTCGAGTCGAGGAATCTAAGCGCTGGGCAGCCCTGGCTGAGCGCGCCACCAAGGCCCTTAGCCCAGATAACACGGGGGAGTCAGAGGCAATATCGGTGCTCGAAGAGATCGAAATTCCACTTCGCCGTGACGAGCAACTTGCACTCGATGAAGCCCGTTTAGAGGCAGAAAGCAAGCGTCGCGACGAGCAGCGTGAACGTGATGTAGAGCCTGAAGTCTCTGCCGAAAAGCCTCCCGTTGAAGATGCTCCAGTCATCGAATTGGACTTCGGTGACGGGCGACCTTCGACTCGCAAGCCTCGAAACGAGGACGGCCGGGGGAAGCGTGGCTAAGCGACTCATCGATGGCTATGATGCCCTTTTTGCCGACCTTGATGGTGTGGTCTACGAGGGTGGCAAGGCAATCGAGCACGCTGTTGAAAGCCTGAGGTCTATTCAAGCCGAGAGAATCGCGCTGGCTTACGTGACGAATAATTCTTCGCGGAAGCCAGAGACCATTGCGGAGCAAATTTCCGCTTACGGTATAAAGGTTTTGCCTGCCGAAGTGGTTTCTTCTGGACAAACCGGGGTAGAGCTTCTGAGTACGCTTGTTGAACCAGGTTCCAAGATTCTGGTCGTTGGTGGCGAAGGCCTTCGCACCTATACGGAGCAGGCCGGTTTCCAGCTTGTCGAAGACTCAACTCAAAACCCAGCCGCGGTGATTCAAGGATTCTCACCAGATGTTGGTTGGAAACACCTTTCTGAAGCGGCATTTGCAATACAAAACGGTGCCAAATGGGTTGCTACCAACTCCGACTGGACGATACCTCAGGAGCGTGGGATCGCACCTGGTAACGGCACTCTGGTGTCCGCTGTGCACACAGCGGTGGGTCTATTGCCGCTGGTAGCCGGTAAGCCGGAAATTGCAATCTTTGAAACCGCCATGCGTCGATTTAGCGTATCGCGTCCATTATTCGTCGGAGATCGCATCGACACCGACATCCTTGGAGCAAACCGGGCAGGAATTGATTCGGTTCTAGTGCTCACCGGAATTAGTAAGCCTAAAGAATTGCTGGCTACGAGGGATGATTCGAACCCAAAGTTCATCATCGCGGATCTTCGAGAACTTCTGGTTCCTTACGTGCAGCCAAAGGCAACCAAGTATGGATTCTCGCTTCGTGAGGCTGCGGTTGAACTCCTCGGAAACAAGGTGCGAGTCACTTCTGGTGACCCGAAGGGCATCGATGCCCTTCGTTGTGCCTGCGCCTTGATTTGGGGTAGTGGCAAGGCTATCCACACCCTCGATGTTGAACCATCACTTTACGAATAGGCTAGAAGCATAATGTCTAACGAAATTGTTGAATCAGTTGCCGTCGAACTCGAACGGATTGCCGGATTACCGGTAGAAGAGCAGCCTGCTGCTTATTCGCAATTGCAACAGAAACTTCAGCAGGTACTCGACGGTAAGTCTTGGTCAGAGTAGACATCGCGCTTGCCGAAGCAGGCTTAGCCAGGTCACGTAATCAGGCGGCCGCTCTAGTTGAGGCAAATCGCGTAATAATCAATGGGCGTGCTGCGCGTAAAGCGTCGCAGGATGTTCCAGACGGTGCCAAGCTCGAAGTTCTAGAGGCGGTTGACTATGTTTCCCGCGCTGGTCACAAACTCGCAAAGGCACTAGACGAATTTGGCGCGCTAGAGATTGTTGGCAAACAGGCGCTCGATGTTGGGGCTTCTACCGGAGGATTCACCGATGTTCTACTTCGCCGAGGTGCGTCACACGTAATCGCAATTGATGTCGGACACGATCAAATTGTTCCGGAACTTCTGGGCAACCCTAGGGTCACTAGCATCGAAGGTTTCAACGCGCGCGAATTGAGCGCTGAAACTCTTTCTGAAGCACTCGGAAAGCAAGCACCGAAAATCGAACTTGTTGTTGCCGACCTATCCTTTATTTCGCTGACCCTAGTGCTCGATGGCATGGTCGCTGTGGCACCAGAAGCCGACTTCGTTTTGCTGGTAAAGCCGCAATTTGAAGCCGGCAAACATTCACTCAACGCGCATGGAATTGTTGTTGATCACCGCTCACGCGCGGAAGCCATCGAACAGGTGGCGCTTTATGCTGAAAAACTTGGTCTTCGAATCGTTGATTTGGTTCGCTCGCAACTGCCAGGAACTCATGGGAACATTGAATATGTTCTGTGGATGAGTCCAAACCAGGGTGAATATCTATCACAATGGATGGAACGAGTCGGCACCATGACGAAGGAGGCGAGATGAGCGAACAGCGCTTTGTTTTGATTGTTTCGCACACTCGTCGTGAAGACGCTAGAAATGCGGCTCGTCAAGTCACCGAACAACTAAGACTCGGCGGAATTACTCCAGTCTTCCCGGCACCTGAAATTGCCGAATTGCAGCAGGCTGAGCAGGAATCTGGTTTCCTAGAATCTCCATTAGCGGAGGTAGCAGTTCTTGGAACAGATTGTGAGATCGGCGACCTTGAATTAGTTATGGTGCTCGGTGGCGATGGAACGATTTTGAAAGCGGCCGAGCTAGTTCGCGAGGCGGCAACCCCATTACTCGGCATCAATCTTGGTCACGTGGGCTTCCTAGCCGAAAGCGAACGTGACGGACTAGACGACGCTGTGAAGCGTGTTGTTGCCAGAGACTACCTAATCAAAGAACGACTTACCCTCGATGTTGGTGTTTACGTTGACGGCACCGAAGTTTTCCGAACCTGGGCGCTAAACGAAGCGACCATCGAGAAAAGTTCCACTGAAAAAATGCTTGAAGTGGTCTTGGAAATCGATCGAAAGCCACTTACCAGCTTTGGTTGCGATGGAATTATTATCGGAACCCCAACCGGTTCAACCGCGTACGCATTTTCTGCTGGTGGTCCGGTGGTTTGGCCTTCGGTCGAAGCGATCACAGTGGTTCCCCTGAGCGCACATGCTCTATTCGCTCGTCCACTTGTAGTCAGCCCCAGGGCAACAATTGCTGTGGAAGTACTTCAGCGAAGTAACGGAGCTGGCGTTCTATGGGCCGACGGGCGCAGAACCTGGCACCTTCCACCAGGAGCCCGAGTTGAAGCGCGTCGCTCTGCAATACCGGTTCGTCTTGCTCGGTTCCGTCAGGGGCCGTTCAACGACCGCTTGGTTCGGAAATTCTCACTGCCAGTTGATGGTTGGAGAGGCCCAGTCGAGGGTAACTAAGTGATCGAAGAAATCTCAATCCGCGATCTCGGCGTCATCGCCGAAGCAAAGTTGCAGTTCGGTCCCGGCCTAACCGTTTTGACCGGTGAAACCGGTGCTGGAAAAACCATGGTACTGACCGCACTCGGTTTACTGTTGGGCGAACGCTCAGATACCTCCGCCATTCGTCAGGGGCAAGACCACTCCTTTGTGGAGGGTCGTTGGTTGGTAAACAATCACCAACGCGCTCACGAACTTGTTTCCGAAGCCGGCGGAGTAATCGATTCCGGTGAACTTATCGTCAATCGAACCGTGTCCCGTGATGGTCGCTCACGTTCAGCCATTGGTGGAGCTTCAGCTCCGGTGAACCTGCTTGGTGCACTGGGCGAACAGCTTGTTGCCGTGCACGGTCAGTCTGATCAGATTCGCCTAAAGTCTCCGGTGGCACAGAGGGAAGCCCTCGACCAATTCTCGGGAGTTGCTACGCTGCTCGCGAAATACCGAGGTGTTTTTGAAGCTTGGCGCGACATCGAGCGGAAGCTTGAAGCACTTCGGAGCGCCTCAACTAGTCGTGATGCCGAGGTCGCTGCGCTCAAAGAGGCCATTAGTGATCTGGATCGCTTGAAGCCGGAGGCTGGAGAAGATGTTGCGCTTGCCGAACAAGCGAATCGACTCACTCACAGCGAGGAACTTCGAATCGCTGCCAGTGAGGCCCACGAATTTATTTCAAGCGAGAATTTCGATGCCGCCGCAGATGCGATAGCTCTTGTTGGTAAGGCGCGACGACTTCTGGAGTCCGCAGCCGATAAGGATCCTGAGCTAGGCAAGATTGCCGAAACCCTGCGCGAATTAGGGTTTCAACTGGGGGAGAACGCGGCAGCACTCAGCGGGTACTTAGCCTCAAGCGAAAGCGGGGGTCCAGAGGAACTCGAGCGGGTGCAGCAAAGACGTGCCGAACTCACCGCGGCCATGCGAAAGTACGGGCCAAGCCTTGATGAGGTCATAGCTTTTTGGGAATCAGCTGGAAAGAAACTTCTCGAATTAGATTCGTCTGATGAGCAATTAGCCGCCTTAGAGGCACAGCGTGCCGGACTTTTTGCCGAAGTTCAAGACCTAGCGGCGCAAATCACCGCTGTTAGAAAGCACGCAGCTTTGCGCTTGGAAGCAGCCGTTACCGAAGAACTAAAGACTCTGGCCATGGGTGGTGCAACCCTCGTGGTTTCGGTTTCCGAAACCAGCGACTACCAAGCGCACGGTGTTGACCAGGTGAGCATTCAGTTGGCTGCATACCCTGGCGCGGAACCGCGCCCCATCGGCAAGGGTGCTTCTGGGGGTGAACTGTCTCGAATCATGTTGGCCATCGAGGTGGTATTAGCCCGAACCGAACAGGCGCTCACCTTCATTTTCGATGAGGTTGATGCCGGCGTGGGTGGTGCCGCAGCCATCGAGGTTGGAAAGCGATTGGCTCAGCTCGCCAAAGTCGCTCAGGTAATCGTGGTCACCCACCTGGGTCAGGTCGCAGCCTTTGCCAACCAGCACCTGAGGGTCTTGAAAACCGTCGGCGACCAATACACAGCTTCTGATGTGGTTTCTCTGCAAGGCGACGACCGAGTAGAGGAGATCGCACGAATGCTCAGCGGCATGTCGGATAGTGACACTGCTAAAGCAAGTGCTCGCGAACTTATGGTTCGCGCCTCGGAGTTCGTAAAACAATAATTAATACTTGGCGATTTGTTTGCCTGTCGTAATGGAAAGCCTCCAGCCGTTGGTAAACTATTAATCCATGGCAGACACTCAGAACCATGGCAATGTAAGACACATCTTCGTAACCGGAGGTGTCGCTTCCTCCCTCGGAAAAGGCCTCACTGCCGCTAGTTTGGGAAACCTCCTCACCGCCCGCGGTGTGCGTGTGGTTATGCAGAAACTAGACCCATACCTAAACGTTGACCCAGGTACCATGAACCCGTTTCAGCACGGTGAAGTTTTTGTTACCGAAGACGGCGCTGAGACCGACCTTGACATCGGGCACTACGAGCGCTTCCTGGACATCGAGCTGGCTCAGTCAGCAAACGTAACCACCGGTCAGATTTACTCGCGCGTTATTTCTCGTGAGCGTGCCGGTGAGTATCTCGGAGACACCGTTCAGGTGATTCCGCACATCACCGACGAAATCCAGCGACGGATGCGCCTGCAGGCTTCGGAGTCGCCGGCACCAGACGTAATCATTACCGAAATCGGTGGAACCGTTGGCGACATCGAATCGCAGCCGTTCTTGGAAGCCGCCCGCCAGCTGCGTCACTCAGTTGGTCGTGACAACGTTTTCTTCGTTCACGTTTCCTTGGTGCCATACATCGGCCCATCTGGTGAACTAAAGACCAAGCCGACTCAGCACTCGGTTGCGATGCTTCGCAGTATTGGAATTCAGCCAGATGCAATTGTGCTTAGAAGTGACCGCGAGCTTCCAGAGGGAATCAAAAAGAAGATCGCACTGATGTGTGACGTTGAGTATGAAGCAGTCATCAACGCTGCCGATGCGTCGAGCATTTACGACATTCCCTCGGTACTAAACAGCCAGGGTCTCGACTCTTACATCGCGAAGCGAATTTCTCTAAACATCAACGATGTCGACTGGTCTCGCTGGAACACTGTTCTAGACGCGGTCCACAACCCAAAGCACGAGGTAAAAATCGCTCTGGTTGGAAAGTACATCGATCTTCCGGACGCCTATCTTTCGGTTACCGAAGCCCTTCGCGCTGGAGCGTTTGCAAACCAAACCAAGCTCAGCATCAAGTGGGTAGCCTCGGACCTTTGCGAGACCCCAGAAGGTGCGAAAGAGCAGCTCTCCAATGTCGATGGCATCTGTGTTCCGGGTGGCTTTGGTGTTCGCGGAATCGAAGGAAAGCTCGGCGCGTTGAAGTATGCGCGTGAGAACAAGATTCCAACTCTTGGTCTTTGCCTTGGTCTTCAGTGCATGGTTATTGAATTCGCCAGAAACAAAGCAGCCCTCGACGGAGCGTCGTCATCAGAGTTCGACGAAAACGCGAAGTACCCGGTTATTGCAACCATGGCCGAGCAGGTAGACATTTTGAAGGCTGGCGATCTTGGTGGCACCATGCGTTTGGGAACCTACGACGCGAAACTGATTCCAGGTTCGATAGTCGCTACCGTCTATGGCGCCACTGATGTCAACGAGCGTCACCGTCACCGTTACGAAGTGAACAACCTATACCGCGACCAGATCGGCGAAGCCGGCCTCGTGTTCTCTGGAACAAGTCCAGACGGCCATCTGGTTGAGTTTGTCGAGCTGCCACGCGAGGTTCACCCTTACTACGTTGCGACTCAGGCTCACCCTGAATTCAAGTCGCGTCCAACCAAGGCTCACCCGCTTTTCCAAGGGTTGATTGATGCCGCTCTGGTTCGCCAGGAAGCGTCGCGCCTTTTTGAAGTGGCTGATGCCTAAAGACTCTTCCCTGCGACGTCTAATGGACGCTTATCTGCGTCATTTGACTATCGAAAGAGGAATGTCAAAAAACACTTTGGCAGCCTACGCCCGAGATTTGGCACGTTACGAAGAGTTTCTCGACAGCCAGGGGATCACGGCTCCGGCTGAGGTCACCAAGCAAACCGTTGCCACCTTCGGGGAGCAGCTAGTAACGAAATTTGGTCTCAAGGCAACCTCTGTGGCGCGAGTTCTCTCAGGCGTTCGCGGTCTGCATCGCTTTTGGCTCGTTGAAGCGGTCACCGATGGCGACGTGTCAGCCACTGTAAAGCCACCAGCGCCGGCTAGAAGGCTTCCAAAAGCTATTTCCCTGAGTAACATTGAGAAGCTCCTCTCAGCCTCTGGTCCGGAGGCCGGCGACGACGCTGCGATTGCTCTCAATCCGGTGAGGGTTCGAGATCGAGCCCTTTTGGAGCTGCTTTATGCCACCGGTGGGCGCGTGAGCGAAATCATTAACCTAGACCTAGATGACCTGATTGATCCAACTCTCATTCGCCTTTTTGGCAAGGGCGGCAAGGAGCGGGTGGTTCCTGTTGGGTCCTACGCTCAGCGTGCGGTTGAAAACTACCTGATTCGAGTTCGCCCGACCTTGGCAGCCGCGGGAAAGGGAACTCCAGCGCTCTTTCTGAACCAGCGCGGTTCAAGGCTCTCTCGCCAAACAGCCTGGCAAATAATCGCCCAGGCTGCACAGGCCGCTGGGCTTTCCGGCCACATTTCCCCTCATACTCTTCGACATTCTTTTGCCACACATCTGCTTGAGGGCGGTGCCGATGTTCGAGTGGTTCAAGAGCTGTTGGGTCACGCTTCGGTTGCGACCACGCAGATTTACACTTTGGTCACTGTCGACGCGCTTCGTGAGATGTATGCAACCGCGCATCCGCGCGCTCGGCGGTAGGCTAGAGAGTAGCAAAAACCCAGAAAGGGGGACCACATGGCGAACGCCAAAGGAACTGACAATCGTTTTCCAAAACCAAAGCCGCTAAGCAGCCACGGTCCCGGACGCATCATTGCGATGTGTAACCAAAAGGGTGGTGTTGGTAAGACCACAACCTCAATCAATCTGGGCGCAGCCTTGGTTGAATACGGTCGTAAAGTGCTGTTAGTAGATTTCGACCCACAGGGCGCACTTTCGGCCGGTCTCGGAATCGTTGCCCACGAAGGTCTAACGATCTTCGACCTAATGCAGAATGAGGAATTGAACCCTCACGATGCAATTCGAAAGACCTCCACAGAGAACCTCGACGTGATCGCCGCCAACATCGATTTATCGGCGGCCGAAATGAACCTGGTCAACGAGTTTGACCGCGAGAAGATTCTGAAACGAATCTTGAAAAAGGTTCACGACGAATACGACGTGATCATCATCGACTGCCAGCCTTCACTTGGCCTACTTACCGTGAACGCTCTCACTGCAGCGCACGGCGTGATGATCCCCCTCGCCTGCGAATTCTTCGCACTTCGCGGCGTTGCCATCCTCGAAGGGATTATCAAGAAGGTTCAGGCACGCTTGAACGAAACTCTGGTTCTCGACGGTGTTCTAGCCACGATGTACGACTCACGCACTCACCACTCGCGTGAGGTAATGGAACTTTTGCGTGACAAGTTTGGTGACACCGTGTTCAAGAGCGTTATCGCTAGAACCGTTAAGTTCCCAGACGCAACTCGCCTGGCTGAACCAATTACCAGCTACGCACCTACCTCTGAAGCGGCCGAAGCATATCGAACCGTAGCCAGGGAGCTAATCTCTCGTGGCGGCGCCCCTTAAAGAAGAGCTGACCGAAACAAAGTCCGGTTTTGCGGTCAGCCTTGGCAATTTTGACGGGCCGTTTGACCTACTTCTCAGCTTGATCAGCAAGCACGAAGTTGACATCACCGAGGTGTCTCTTTCCAAAGTCACTGACGAATTCATTCAATACCTCAAACAACTCGATTCCGATGACGAGATGGACCAAGCATCGGAATTTATCGTGATTGCCGCTACCTTGCTTGATTTGAAGATTGCTGGTCTACTGCCCAAGGGCGAAGTTGTCGATGCCGAAGATGTGGCGCTTTTGGAAGCCCGCGATCTACTCTTCGCCCGACTTTTGCAATACAAGGCTTTCAAGGAAATCGCGTCCTGGTTCAACAACGGCTTCAACATCGAAGGCTCGAGAGTGGCCAGAGACGTTCGAATGGAAGAGCGGTTCCGCGACCAAAAACCAGAATTGGTTTGGAACATCGGGCTTAGCGACTTTGCCCAACTTGCTCTGGAGACCATGACACCCAAGGAAATTCCTATGGTCGGACTGACTCACCTCCACGCGTCTCGCGTGAGTATTCGCGAACAGGCTGCCACCGTGGTTCAAATTCTTCGCTCAAGGAAAACAACTTCGTTCTTCGAACTCATTCGTGAGGTCAAAGATCGCGCCATTGTTGTGGCTCGTTTCCTTGCGATTCTTGAGCTTTACCGAATGGCTGCTCTGTCATTCGAACAAGACACACCGCTTGGCGACCTGCAACTCACCTGGCGTGCCGAAACTTTCAATGAAGAGCAACTAGCAGCACTTGGAGCCGATTATGACGACTAATGAACCCACCCAGCCGGTAGCACAGGACGACCTGCACGCTGCCGTCGAGAGCATTCTGATGATCACCGATGCTCCGATTTCGCTCGTGGCCTTGGCTACTGCTCTTGAGCAGCCGGTAAATGTGATTCGAGACATCGTTTTAGAACTTCAGGCAGATTTCAACGGAGAAAACGGCTCGCGGGTTCGCGGTTTCGAACTTCGTGAAGTTGGCGGCGGTTGGCGAATCTTCGTGCGCGCCGACTTTGACTGGGCAATCCGAATGTTTGTGGCGAACGAGAACCCAACCAAGCTTTCGCAAGCGGCTCTGGAAACCCTCGCGGTAATTGCCTACAAGCAGCCGATCAGCCGAGGTCAGGTAGCCTCAATTCGTGCCGTAAACGTTGACTCTGTGGTGAAGACCCTGCTTAGCCGCGGGCTAATTACCGAGCTTTACACCGACTCAGAAACCGGTGCCGTGAACTTCGGCACCACCGATCTAATGCTGGAACTACTCGGCATCAATTCTCTCGACGAGCTTCCGCCGTTGAGTCCACACCTACCGGATGCGAACAGTGACTTTGAACTCTAATAACGAACCAATCCGCCTGCAAAAAGCGTTAGCTTCTGCCGGCGTAGCTAGCCGCCGTGCTTGCGAAGACCTTATCGTGCAGGGTCAGGTGAAGATCAACGGCAAGTTGGTCACCGAACTTGGTACCCGCGTTGACATTGAAAAGGACCGCGTCACAGTTCGCGGCGTGCCCGTGGTTTTCGATACCGGGCGAATCTACCTTGCTCTAAACAAGCCAAAGGGCGTCATCAGCACCATGGCAGACGAAGAAGGTCGCCCAGACCTCCAACAGTTCGTGCTTGATTACGACCGAGTTTTCAATGTCGGCCGTCTGGATGGCGAAACCACCGGACTCTTGCTTATGACCAACGACGGCGATCTAGCCAACAAACTTTCACATCCCAAATTCGGTGTGGAGAAGACCTACGTTGCCCTGATTCACGGTATTGCCACCGACGAGACGATTCACAAACTACTCAGTGGTTTTGAACTCGAGGATGGATTCATCAAGGCTGACCGGGCGCGTTTGGTTGACCAGTCAAAGGGTCACACCATGATCGAAATCGTATTGCACTCAGGTCGCAACCGAATCGTTCGACGCATGTTTGAACACATCAACCTTCCCGTAGTCGACCTTGTTCGCAAGCAGTTCGGACCAATCCACCTCGGTGGACTAAAACTTGGACACACACGACAGTTGAGTAAACTTGAAATCGGCGAATTGTTGAAGTTCGCTGAAGGGGTAAAGCCCCGCGCACCCCGTCCCCGCGATAAGTCGGCAGTAGCCAAGAAAAGGCGTTAGTGATGATCAGAGCCATCCGTGGAGCCATCCAGCTCGATGTTGATGAGCGCGAACATCTTCTCAAATCGACGGCTGAATT
>JBJOJC010000043.1:0-3688 GCA_046046825.1 Actinomycetota bacterium
CCTTACAAGGTAGACCACTACCGCTACTAAAGGCACGCATAAACTATGGTCCAAAAAGTTTTAGTTGTTGAAGACGAGTTACTGCTCAACCAGCAGCTGACCGACCTGCTAGAAAATGCGGGTTACGAAGCGGTTGGCGTGACCGACGGAAACAATGCCTTCGCCGCCTTCAAAGACTTCGACCCAGATTTGGTTCTGCTCGACGTAATGTTGCCAGGGAAAACAGGTATCGAAGTTTGCCGCGAAATTCGCGCGGTTAGTGGCGTTCCAATCATCATGTTGACCGCCAAGACCGAAGATGAGCACGTTGTTGAAGGTCTGGAAGCCGGCGCCGACGACTACATTTTGAAACCTATGCCTTCGTTTAAGGTGCTTCAGGCTCGTATCGAAGCTCGTCTGCGACCAATGCGCTCACCTGAGGTTAGCGAACTCATTCTCGGACCACTGGTCATCGACGTTCTCGGCCACGAAGTTCGCCGCGATGGAGTTCGAGTTTCATTGACTCCACTCGAGTTCAATCTTTTGCAAACTCTGGCTGAAGCACCGAAGCAGGTTTTCAAGCGCGAGGATCTGTTAAAGAAGGTTTGGGGTTACCACTACGACGCCGATACCCGTTTGGTGAACGTTCACGTTCAGCGTCTTCGTTCAAAGATCGAAGATGACCCGGACAACCCGAAGATTGTAGTTACCGAGCGCGGCGTCGGTTACAAAGCCGGCCAGTTCTAGCCAATCAGTGTTCACCAAATTCGTTTCGGCAGTTTTCGACGTTTTTCGTCGGTCGATTCAGGTGCGCTATGTAACCATCACCGTTGCATTCAGTTTGGCTGCTCTAATCGCAGTTGGTGGTTTCCTGTCGTTTTCGATTGGTAACGGGCTGTTCCAAACTCGAGTAGAGCAAATTCTGCAGGAGTCAAAGCAAGCCACATCCGAGGTGCAGAAGACTTTTTCTGCTACGGGAAACACCGATGTTGTCGCGCTTCAAACCCTGGTGAATGAAATCATCCCGAACCTTGAACAGAAAACAGCCAATGGCTCTCGTAAGGTTGCTCTACTTCGCAGCCCAAACCAGACCACCAACCAGTTTCTGCAGTCGCCAATTTCAGGAGACCTTACCGTTTCCGACATCCCGCCAACGCTTAGAGCCCAGGTTGCCAAAACCGAAAACCAGTTGGTTTACCGTTCGATTTCTCTAACGGTAAACGGTGTCACCCATCCTTCAATCGTGGTGGGTTCTAAGGTAATCATCCCAGTGGCTGGCGACTACGAACTCTATTTGGTCTACGACATTTCCGACGCCCAAAGTACTCTCGACTTTTTTCAGTCGACGCTGGCACTTGGTGGACTTGCCATGATTTTGTTACTTGGAATGCTGGCTTACTTCGTAACCAGAAGAATCGTGGCTCCGGTTGAGCGCGCCGCTTTGGTTGCTGAACAACTAGCTCAAGGGGCGTTGGATCAACGCCTACCCGAGCGTGGCGAAGACGTGGTGGCAACTCTGGCGCGTTCATTTAACCGGATGGCCCAAAGTCTCGAAACTCAGATTGGTGAACTCAGCAAGCTGAGCAAGATGCAGCAGCGATTCGTATCTGATGTTTCGCATGAGCTTCGAACACCTCTCACCACCATCAAGCTGGCCACCGAGATGCTGCAGGCGAAAACCAGTGAGCTCGATGAAAAGGCAACAAGAGCACTCGACACTTTGGTTTCTCAGATTGCCCGATTTGAATCGCTTCTTACTGATCTGCTTGAAATCTCGCGATACGACGCCGGTGCCGTGATTGCCGAAATCGAGCCGAATAACCTAAGTGATGTCGCCAAGCAGGCGGCAGGCGGACTTGAGCCCTTGGCCGAGACTCTTGGCTGCGAACTCATCGTGACGGTTCCATCTAAGCCAGCAGACTCCGATTTCGATCGTCGACGAATTGAACGCGTTCTCAGAAACCTAATTTCGAACGCGATTGAACACGGTGCAGGGAAGCCGGTTGAAATCCGTGTTGGTGTTTCCAAGACTGCGGTTGCAGTTACCGTAACCGACTACGGCGTAGGCATGAGCCGCTCTCAACTAGACCGCGTGTTCGACCGATTCTGGAGAGGTGACCCTGCTCGAAAGCGAACCACTGGCGGAACCGGACTAGGGCTTGCCATTTCCTTGGAAGATACCCACCTTCACCACGGTTGGTTACAGGTGACCTCTAAGCCGAACCAGGGAACCACTTTCAGGCTCACACTTCCTAGAAGGGCCGAAGGTATCTTCACCGAATCTCCATTGCCTTTGGGTGAAACTCTGAGCCAAAGGAAGAGCATATGATTCGAAATCTAGCTCGGGCGCTAGCCCTTATTTTGGCATCTGCTTTGCTTACCGCATGTGCCACCTTGCCGAATCTGGCATCGAATCAACTTGGCCCGCAGATTGAATCTGGCAACGCCAATGAGACTCTCTATTATTCGCCATCGGGACCTTCCGACAAGGCAACGCCAGAGCAGATCATCTCAGGTTTCCTTTACGCAGGTAACGGCCCGCAGGAAGACTACGCAGTTGCCCGTGAATACCTAACCGCTAGCTTCGCTGCCAAGTGGAAGCCGGCAGTGGAAACTCTGATCCAGAGCGGTGAAACCAAGATAATTTCAAACACCGGTACCAAGATCCGCATGGAGGTTCCGTTCGATGCTCGGGTTGTCCAGGATGGAACATATGAGAGCACACCAGGCTCGACCAGAATCATCGAATTCCGACTGCTGCAGGTTTTCGGAAACTGGCGAATCGCGAGTGCTCCAAATGTCACCATCCTGCTTCGTCCAAATTTCGGCCTACTATTCCAGCCGGTCTCGGTGTACTTCTGGGATCAAACTCTCACCCACCTCGTTCCGGAAATTCGCTGGTTCCCAACCAAGGCTGCTCTCGCCACCAGAATCACCAATGCTCTGATCGCCGGACCAAGCCCGTGGCTCGAACCAGTGGTTCAAAACCTCATGCCAAAGGGAACTAAGTTGAACATCAACTCGGTCACGGTAACCGCGGGGAACGCCTTGGTCGACCTCAATTCTTCTGCGCTGAAGATTCCCGCCTGGAAGCGGCCATATCTTCGTTCTCAATTGATTGCAACGCTTGGCGAAGTCGAAGGCATCACCGACGTAACTATTTCCATCGAACGAACGGTTCAGGAGATTACCAATGGTTCTTCTGGGATTTCCGAGTCACCTTCGAACCTGCCCGTAGTACTTACCAACGAAGGCTTGTTCCACATAGCCGGGACTAGCACCTTCGAGATAAATGACACTCAGTCTCTCGTTCAGGAGGTATCGGCTACCAGTTTCGCGATTTCCGTCGATGAATCTTTTGTGGCGCTGCTGGGCAAGGACGCGGTTCACACCTACACCCTCGGCTTGATCGGTGTGAAAGACAAATTAATCGACCAGCGCGCTAAGTTGCTCGCACCAACGCTCGACCCATACGACCAGGTTTGGACGGCGAGTTTTAAAAAAGGTGCGGAGATCCGAGTCATCGACAAGCGTGGGAATGTCGTTGCAATCCCGAATCCATACGGTTTCGGTGCTGCCATCCGCGGGATTTCGATGAGCCCAGAGGGCTCCCGTTTGGCAGTCATGCACGACTACTACAACGGTTCAACCGTTGACATCCTTCCGGTCATTCGCGATAAATCGCGAAAGGTGACCGGTTTAGCGCAGC
>JBJOJC010000044.1:0-2967 GCA_046046825.1 Actinomycetota bacterium
CGTTCTTTAAACGTTGGGGAATTACCAATCCATGGGTATGGGTATTCCTAGTCACCACCTCACTTCAGGTGTTTCGTGGCTCACCAATCGACACCCTGATCTTCGGATCCAGCACGCTCATCGTTTGGCTGGATGCGGCGGGGTTCTTCAAAAAGTCAGTTCAAGATCAACCAAAGGTAAGTAACGCCTTGATCACCATAGTGATGCTGATGCTTGGTCTGGTCCTTAGTTTCTTCCCGAGGCACACTTATCTGCACGGGGCAATCCTGTTGGCGATTCTGCCGTTCGCGCTCTACCTAGCATGGTACAAAGACCAAGGTCTCAAAGAAGCTGCCGACCCGATGATGGAACGAACCAAGTCGATTTGGAGAGCCCTTTGCCTAGTGCTCTGCGTCTGGGAATTTGGAGCCAACATTCTGGGTCAACTAAATAACAGCCTGACATCACACCCAACCATCTCGGTATTGATTGACCCTTTCCTCGACACGACGGTCGGTCAAACTGTATTCGTGGTTCTCTGGCTTTTCTTGGGCGTAGGTCTGCTTAGGGTTTGGGGAAGCAAATGAGCTACAGCACTAGCTTCGTAATCATCGCCGGATATCTTGTCATCCTGGCTCTGGGAATCTTGCTCTGGCTACTTTCAAAATTTGAACGCATCAGACTTCACAAGGTGGGCGATCTGATGGACCGAATCCTTCACCATCGCACCACTCGAATCGCCATCATTCTCGGCTGGTGGTGGCTCGGCTGGCACTTCCTGGTGAATCAGGTTGCCCGCTAAAAACTAGAGACGGTTCTCTGGATTCACAAACAGGTGAACCAAATTGCCAATCAGGTCGGCGCGAATTACCGCTCGAGCTACGTATTTAACATCGAGTTCGAACTCAAACATGGCCTTTGCCCTGCTGTCGTATTCGCTGATTTCACCAATAACTTTGTCTTGAAAAATTACGTCGAAGACTTTACTAGTGAGCGCCTTATCGTCGATGGCGTCGCGGCACTTTAGAAAAACCTTGCCTTGCCAAAACGGCTCCCCTGCCACAGCACTCTCTTTTAGAAGCTCGAGTCGGTTGAACTCATACTTGGCGTGGCCGTAGATGCGGAAGTGTTGTTCGTCGGTTGCAGGCTTTAGAAAAACCTGTGGCAGCAAGATCCTCTGAGAAATGAAGGAGTCGATAGAAGACTCAACATCACTCGGACGTTCGCCGAATAGACCCACAAGAAACCCCTACAGCCGATATGAAATGTTCGGTTAATACTACATTTCTTACGCTGTAAGTTCTTAGGCTTTTAGAAGAAAAGTCCAAGAGCGCGGGTGTTGAAGGTTACGCCCAAGCCCCAAGGATTGCGCCAGCAACGGTTAGGCACACGATGTCCTGTCCAACCTCAATTAGCCAAACCTTAAGCGACTGATAAACACGACCGTTTGGGTGACCAAACATGCGGTGAGAAAGTGACGAGAAAGCGCCAATACCGGTAGCGATGATGAAGCCCCAGATCGCGCCGGTGCTGGCGCCAAATCCTGGGGCAAGCTCGCGGAAGAACATGAATACGAAAGCCAAAGTGGCAACCTGAATTAGAGCACCGAGGTAAGTGCCGCCGAACATAAGCAAGGTCTCGCCCAATTTCATCTCAGTTCGTTCGGTTGGAACTGATCCGCGGATTGCCTTGATCCAGATTGGGTAGAAAGTCTTTGGGCCGAACCAAACGGCTCCGATAACAAACGAACTAAGTGATGCAACGAATACTGCTAGCCAATTGATTTCCATTAGTTAACCCTTCTTTTTAGCCAAAAATGTTTCTAGATTGTCGAGATAGCTGTTCATTCCATCGCGTGATGCCTCTGCCTGCTCGGCAGGCATCTCTCCAAACTGAGTGAAACGAACCCAAGACTTGTTTCCGCGCTTCTCGAAATCGAGCACGATTCGGTGAGCCGGCGCGTTATCGTCGGCGAAAATGAACTCGGCTTCATCCTGGCTGTAGCTAAGCGAGTGAACCAAACGAACGTTTGGAACGACCTCCGAGTAGCGACCCCAGAAATAGGCGTTGAAACCATTCACCGAAACGTCGACGCCAACAGCCCAGCGGCCGCCAACAAAAAGTTCAGAGGTAACACTGCCGGGAACAACAGACAACATGGTTGGGCTGTACCATTGCTCCAACTCGGTCGCCTTGGTCCAGGCGCTCCAAAGAGTTTCTATGCTGCAATCGAACTCGCGTTCAACAAAATACAAAAGTGATTCCGACAACGGGCTAACCTATCTGCTTCAAATGCTGAATTTCCAAGACCTTCAGTTTAGGCAAACTAGTTTCTTGGACGAAGCGTTGCCACCATTGGGCACACGAATGGGTCCGAATTATTACTCAATCCAACGTCATTTAGGTAGCGAATAACTGCCGCATAGCTGGAAAGAAGATTCATCTCAACCAAGGGAATCGAATTTTCTTTACAGTACTCAACAACGATCACGTGAGCCTTGCGCAGGTTTGGTCTGGCCATCGATGGAAACAGGTGATGCTCAACTTGGTAGTTCAAGCCTCCCATGAGGTTATCTGTTAGCCAGGTGCCACGAATGTTTCTACTCGTGAGAACCTGACGCTGAAAAAAGTCAATCTTGGCATCGCGCTCAACCAGGGGCATGCCCTTGTGATTTGGGGCAAAGGCTGCCCCCATGAAGAAGCCAAAAATCAACATCATGAAAAACCACAATGCAATTGCCCAGGCCCAGCCAAACATGAGAGTAAAAACTAGATAAGGTGCGATTTGTCGAAACATCATCAAACCAAACTCCAAGGTGCGGGTTCCGATTTTTCGTTCTTTGCGTTTCAGGCTGGCGAAACTATCGAGCAGTAAATCAAAACCAGTGAACAGGAGAAGAAATGGGAAAAGGTAGCCTTGTCGGTTTGAAAGCCAACGTTCAAAACCTTTTTTCTCGTTGCGTGACTCTGGTGTGAAACTCAGAACAC
>JBJOJC010000045.1:0-18358 GCA_046046825.1 Actinomycetota bacterium
ACCGCAGACCGGTTGGGTAAAAACCTGCTTGAACGCGACGAAGCGGCAGCTTGTGAACCTGGCCCAGACTCAGAGCTAAACGCTGTGGTCACCGACGCGGAAAAGAACTAATGACTGAAAACGCCTACGCCAAAGCTGGAGTCGACACCGAGGCTGGCGATCTTGCCGTTGAGCTGATGAAGCGTTCGGTTGCTGCCACTCACAACGAACTCGTTTTTGGCGGTCTCGGCGGATTCGCTGGAATGATGGACGTTTCGTTCATCAAGAATTACGAGCAGCCACTTCTTGCAACTTCCACCGATGGCGTTGGTACTAAAGTAGCCATCGCGCAGGCCATCGACAAACACGACACCATTGGTCAGGACCTGGTTGGCATGGTTGTTGACGACATCGTTGTGGTTGGCGCCAAGAGTTTGTTCATGACCGACTACATTGCTTGCGGCAAGGTCATTCCAAATCGCATCGCCGACATCGTTCGCGGAATTGCCGAAGCCTGCTCTCAGGTTGGCGTGGCACTGGTCGGTGGCGAAACCGCCGAGCACCCTGGTCTTTTGGGCCCAGACGACTACGACGTAGCTGGCGCTGCTGTTGGTGTGGTTGAGGCATCGAAGCTTCTTGGCCCTCAGAAAGTTTCTGCCGGCGATGTGGTTTTGGGAATTGAAGCCTCGGGGCTTCACTCAAACGGCTATTCGTTGGTTCGCAAGGTAGTCGCCGACAAGGGTTTCAAATACACCGATCACGTCGACGAATTCGCCGGCAGCCTAGGCGAAGCACTGCTAACCCCAACCCGCCTTTACACCGGCGTTCTGAACGAGCTACTGGAAAGCGAACTTGGCGCAGGCGTTCACGCTATGAGCCACATCACCGGCGGAGGCATTGCAGCCAACCTCGCTCGAGTGCTTCCTCAGGGTGTTTCGCTAGATGTTGACCGCAGCACTTGGTCTCCGCTAGATGTGTTCCGTGTGCTGTCGCAGTGGGGCGATTTCTCGCTGGAGTCGGTTGAGGGCACCTGGAACCTAGGCCTTGGCCAAGCGCTGGTAGTTTCTGCAAGTCAGGCTGAGGCAATTTCGGCGCAGCTAAACGCCAAGGGTTACAAAACTTGGGTTCTCGGTTCAATTGAGACCGCCGGCACTGATCTGAGCGGTTACGTTCAGGGTGCGAAGGGTGTTGACGGTGGAGCAGTACGCCTAATCGGCTCGTACGCTAACTAACTATTTCGACTCTTCTTCGGAAGTTTCGTCTTCGGTTTCTTCTTCGTCGGCGTAGAGGTCGGCCCACTTGTCAACGTATTCGCCTTCGCCCTCAACGGCTAGCTCTTTTTCTAGCGCAGACAAATCGGTGTTTGGGCTAAAGTACTTTAGTTCGCGAGCAACCTTAGTATGCTTTGCTTTTTGACGGCCACGCCCCATGGCGAGCCCCCTAACTGAAAATCAACGGGATAAGAAACCTGTGAAGAGTTTATCAGCCGTTACAGGCAAACTCCGACGAGCATCACGGCTGTGGATGGTAGAACCAGGTTGAGCAAAATGTTTAGAAACGCTGCCAGCCTTTTTCGCTCCGCCAGAAGTTGCCAGGTTTGCCCAACAAAAGTTGAGAAAGTTGAGAGTCCGCCGGCAAAGCCAGCTACCAGCACAAGCCCAAGCTGCGGCTGTGATAGGAAAGCCCAGGAGGCAACGCCGGTGGCCAGGGTATTTGCAATCAGAATCCCCCAGGGCAGGTGACCCTTGAAACTGCCGAGAAGCTGGCGCAGAACGGCTCCAATGCCACCGGCAAACGCAACGACTAAGACTTCGACCATTTCCGCTCACCTCCGATGAGGCGACCGAGCCAGTAGATCAGGATTCCCAAAATAACTTGAAAAGCGACCACGCTCCACATGCCATAAGGGGTGAGGATGGCGAAGATCATCAAGCCGCTCACGGTGGTAAAACCACCGGCGAAGCCTGTTCCAAGAAGTGCCTGAACAGCTTCTGACTTGAATCTAGGGGACGCTTGAACGTAGCCGAGCACTAAAGCACCAAGAAGGTTCACAATCCAGAGAGCTGACGACTGCGAATCGGCTGATGCGCTGATTAGGTATCGAAGCGCGCTACCAACCGCTCCACCAACAAAGGTGAGCACAAGGAGCTTGAACTTCATTGTTTAGTCTTCGTCGTCTTTTTCGTCTGCGGTGATAACGATGACCTCGTTGCGAGCCAACTTGTGGTGGCGACGCTGAACCGGACGAACTCGCTCACCGCGACGCGCGTCACCGGGTAGCGGATTACGAAGGAATGGGTTGAACTTTTCAGCAGACTCCAAGCGCCAAGGCACGAGGGTAACCATCACTCCGCGAACGTAGAGCAGGCGTGAACGCAGACGGTTGGCGCGGTGGTTGTGGAAGATGTGCTCCCACCAGTGACCAACGATGAACTTCGGAAGGTAGACCGAGATGCGCTCGCGGCCGTGACGTTTGCGGTGGTCTTCCAAGAATTCGATGAGCGGGGCGCTGAACTCGCGGTAAGGAGATTCAATGATCTTTAGCGGAACCTTGATTCCGTATTCTTTCCACTCGAGACGGAACGCTTCGGCGCGCTCTGGGTCAACGGCCACGTGAATTGCGTCTAGGCGGTCGTGCTTGCTGGAGAGTGCGTAGTCGAGGGCCTTCAACTGAGGCTTATTCAACTTGTCCATGAGCACCACCGCGTAGTCACCCTTGCTGCCGAATTCGGTGCTCTCATCGAGGGCGATTTCAGCCTCGATGGTCTTGTAGTACCGGTTGGTGTTCAACATCACCCAGTAGAGCGGGATGGCAATGACAAAAACGATCCAAGCGCCTTCGAGGAACTTAGTCAGCGTAACGATGACGAGCACGATACCGGTCATGGTGGCACCGATACCGTTGATGATTCGACCACTTAGTGCTTCACGTCGGGTGATCGAACCGTCTTTCAGCCCACGCTTCCAGTGAATCAACATACCGATTTGGCCAACGGTAAACGAGGTGAATACACCGAGAACGTATAGCTGAATCAGCTTGGTCACATCGGCTTGAAAACCAACCACCATCACTAACGCAGCAGCAGTTAGCGAAAGCATTCCGTTTGAGTAAACCAAACGGTCGCCTCGGGTGAGCAGCGCCTTTGGTGCGTATTTGTCTTTCGCTAGAACCGAAGAAAGCAGCGGGAAACCGTTGAACGCGGTGTTAGCGGCGAGCAGCAGAATGGCGGCGGTCGCGCTTTGGAGCACGAAGAACATGATCGAGCCATTGCCGAAAATGGCAACGCCGATCTGGGCGATTACCGACTGCTGAGGACCGGATTCGAATGCGGTGAGCTCGGCTCCCTGAAGTTGCAGAGCGCCATCTTCGATGTACTTCACACCGGTAGCCAAACCGAAGAAAATGATCCCGGCAAACATGGTGATGGCGGTGATACCCATCCAGGTCATGGTGATTTGGGCGTTCTTCACCTTCGGCGCGCGGAAGGCTGGAACACCGTTGGCGATCGCCTCAACACCGGTAAGGGCAGCCGAACCGGAAGCGAACGAACGAAGCAGAAGGAAGATGAGGAGGAACGGGGTTGTCTGTAGTTCGTGTTCCACGATGACGTGGTATCCCGACGATGGAGCCGCTAGGTCTTCGCCAAGCACAAACATTCGGTAGAGACCGGTGCCAAGCATGATCATCACACTGCCGATGAAGAGGTAGGTAGGAACAGCAAACGCAAATCCAGATTCGCGAACACCGCGCAGGTTGATTGCCATCAGGAAGATGATGAAGCCAACGGCGATTTCGATTCGGAACGGGTCGAGACCGGGGAAAGCCGAGATCAGGTTGTCGGTGCCTGACGCAATCGAAACCGCAACGGTCATCACGTAGTCAATTAGCAGAGCGCTAGCAACAATAAGTGCGGCCTTTTCGCCCAGGTTCTTCTGGGCAACTTCGTAGTCGCCACCACCCGATGGATAAGCCTTGATTACCTTGCGGTAGCTGAGGATGATGATGCTTAGAAGCATCACCACAACCGAGGCGATGATCGGGGTGAAGGTCAGGGTTGAAACTCCACCAACGGCACCTAGAGTCAGGATCATTAGAAGTTCCTGAGGGCCGTAGGCAACCGACGACAATGGGTCGCTGGAAAAGATTGGCAGGGCGATGGTTTTCGGAAGAAGTTCGCCTTCTAGTTTCTTGTTTGAAAGCTTCTTGCCTAGGAAAATTCTCTTTGTGCGTGGTTCTCTTGGAGTTTCATTCACAAGGAATTACTTTACTCCTTGCGCTTACGGCTTCCCAGACGGAACGAAGAGAGGAAGCCAAGGGCTAGGAAGCCACCGGCTGCCCATGCTGAAAACTTGGTGCCCTCGGTGAAACCATCGCCGGCAGCGGCAACAATCTTGTCTGCTACATCGGCAGGAAACTGCTGTGCGACCAGGCCGTCTTTTAGCCCTGGAATTGCCGAACCGGCACTGTCGACCACAATCTGGGAAATCTGGGTGGCCTGAGCCTTCTCGATTCCGAGGTCTGCCAAACGGGTGTCGATTGAGTTCTGAGTCCCGGTGAACAACATGGTTCCCAAAACTGCGATTCCTAGTGCCGAACCAACCTGGCGTGCGGTGCTCTGAGTTCCTGAACCCTGACCCGACATCTCCTGGGGAACATCAACCATGATTACCCCGGTTAGTTGAGCCGTTGCCATACCAACACCGATTCCGTAGATGAACAAGCTCGGGGCGATTGATATCCAACCGATTTCGGCGTTAGCAAAGATGGCCACGGTTGCCACGGCCGCAAGCTCAAGAGCCACACCAATTCGCACAACGGTAGCTGCCGCAACCTTGCCGCTAAGGGCACCGGCAGCACCTGATGCTAGGAATGCTCCACCGGCTAGGAATAGCAGAACCAAACCAGAGTCGATTGGCGACAGGTTTAGAACGTTCTGAAGCCAAAGTGGAATTGCAAAAAGAAGTCCGAATTCACCCATTGAGATGATTAGCGCGGCAATCGAGCCGTTGCGGAAAGAAGCAATCTTGAACAGGTTCAGGTCTAGCAGCACGTTCTTGTGAGCCTTTTCGCGGTGGCGTTCCCAGAAGTAGAAAGCGACAAACGAAATTAGCGAAATGCCAAGCGAAACCGGAATGATCGAAATTCCGTCGGTTCCCCACTTGAAGTCGCCTAGCTGGAACTGGGTTGCGGTCTGGTCCCACCAGCCGTAAATGCGACCTTCAATAAGGCCGAACACCAAGGTTAGGAACATTACCGCTGAGAGGATTGCGCCAACCACGTCGATGCTTCCGGCTCGCTGAGCCTGCTTCGACTCGGCCACCCAGTAGATCAGACCAGCCATCACGATGAGGCCGAGTGGAAGGTTGATGTTGAAAGCTAGTCTCCAGCCGTCTTCACCAAATGAAGTCGCGAGCCAGCCACCGAGCACCGGACCCAGGGCAACCATTCCACCGATGGTGGCACCCCAAACGGCAAAGGCGATTCCTCGGTCTTTACCCTGAAAGTTGGCGTTCACCAAAGACAGGGTGGTTGGCAGAACCATTGAGCCACCGATGCCCTGAACCACACGAGCTGCAATCATGCCGGCTGCGTCGGTGGAGTAACCCGCCCAGACCGAACTGATTACGAAAATCGCGATACCTAGAACCAGAACAAATTTGCGGCCGAGACGATCGGCTAGCGAACCCCAGACCAGGAGCAGCGAAGCAAAGACCAAAACGTAACTCTCCTGAACCCACTGAACCTCGGTTGAGGTTAGATCTAGAGCCCTAATTACGTTGGGGAAAATTGTGTTGACGATTGTGCCATCGATGATGACTAGAGAGATGGCCATCGAGATAAATACGAGGCCAATCCAACGGTTGCGAGTCTTGGTCATTTCTGCCTAACTGTTTGCTGTGAAATCTATTGCGAGTCTATCCCGCGAGCGTATGCTCAAAGTAGAAGCACATTGGAAGGAGGCGCAAAATGATCAAGCTCCAAGATGGCTGCAACTGCGGCGGTTGTAACTGCGGCAAGTAGCCCTACATACCACTGGCGAGGAGCGCACTGCACGAAAGTGCCAGTAGCACTCCCGCCAGTTGTACTTTCGCGATCTTTTCTTTCAAAAAGATGCGAGCCAAAATAATAGTTCCCAGTGGGTAGAGTGCGGTCAGTACCGAAACCACGGTTAACGATCCGTAACGCATTGCGAATAAGAAGAACACGTTCGCGGATGAATCCAAGATCCCGGTGAACGCCACCATCAACCAGACTTTGTAGCCGAGTGAAAATTCGCTTCGCCTAATGTTCTTGCGAATTAAAAAAGCGATGAGCACGAACACCGCAATGGTGGTTGCACTGACACCGCGCATCATTACTACCGAGGTGAGCCCAGAGTTTGCCGGTGCTTGATTGATGAAAATTAGTATGAGCCCGATAAACGAACCGGCGGTTATTCCAAGTAGCAGACCTTTGAGAGATGGAAGTCGCACGTCATTCGACGGCACGAAGCCAACTAGACCAACCGCAATCAGAATTCCAACAAGAGCCAACCAGCCCGCCGAGGTGAACTGCTCACCTTTGAAGAGAACTCCGAAGAACATTGGAATTAGCGCCGACATAATCGCGCCAAGCGGAGAAAGAATCGAAATCGGCCCAATCGCCAGCGAGGCATAAAGTGTGGTTACCGCAATGGCAGAACCTAAACCGGCGAGAACTCCCCAGAAAATCGCGTCTGGGTTAGCCGGCATTCCAAAGATTGGGCTCATGACCAGTAGGAATAAAAGTCCACTCAGTCCGGAGATTAGGGTCACAAAAATTGGTTTCAGTTTGCGAGAGCTGAGTGCGCCGAAGAAGTCGGCGAAGCCATAGACCAGGGATGTGGCAAAACCCAAGACGATAGTGATCATGGCTGGCTCCTCCCTTAAACAAAAAATCCCGCATCGTGAGATCCGGGATTTTTGTGGCTCCGACCGGCATCGATCCGGTGACCTAACGATTTTCAGTCGTTCGCTCTACCAACTGAGCTACAGAGCCAAAGGTAGTTTTTCAACAACCCAGCGATCCTGACGGGACTTGAACCCGCGACCTCCGCCGTGACAGGGCGGCGCGCTAACCAACTGCGCTACAGGACCAGATGTTGCTACTCGAATCAGGCTTTGTGGTGACCCCAACGGGATTCGAACCCGTGCTGCCGCCGTGAAAGGGCGGTGTCCTAGGCCTCTAAACGATGGGGCCTACAAAGCTTGATACTTGATAGCACCAAGGGTCAAGATTACTTGACGAAGCCCGACTTCGCAACCCGGCAATTCTCAGGCTTTCTTCAGGAGCGGTTTCACGCCCTGATGCTAGTTTTAAAAAGTGAAGTTTTCAGGGAAGTTTTGGCGCGCGCTCGGGGTAACCGTGCTTGCCACTTCGCTGGTTGTAACGGTAGGCGTGGTGGCACCGAGCTACGCTGTGCCGAGCTATCCGACCTGGTCCGAGGTTCAAGCAGCCAAGAATAACGTTTCCAAAAAGAAAGCTCTGATCAAACGATTCAACGCGATTCTCGCCGAGCAGCTAAAAGAAGAAGACAAGCTTTCCAAGGTTTCGCTGCAGCTCGGTGAAAAGTACAACATCGCCAAACAGCAGTTGCAGCAGATCTCGGCCAAGGTAGCCACCCTTCAGGCTCAGGCTGATGTTGCCAATGAGCAAGCTAATGCGGCCAAGTCTCGTTTGGCACAAATTGCCTCGCAGATGTATCGCAACGGTTCTGCCGGGAACGGCATCTCACTGCTTTTGAATGCCGGACAAGCCGACAACCTGCTCTACCAACTCGGAGCCAAGGATCGCCTGGCGGTTCAAAACGACACCACCTACAAAAAGGCCGTTGAGAAGCAGCGTTACGCCCAGTCGGTAACCGACCAGTTAAACGTGGCGAAGCAAGACCTGGCTGCTAAAGCCAAGGTTGCTAAAGGCGCCTACGACAAAGCCGCCGGAGCTGCCAACGCCCTGGCCAACAAAATCGCTGCTAACAAGGGCCTTCAGTCAACCTTCTATTCACAGCTCGCCGTTCTTCAACGCACAAGCGCCGACCTAGAGCGTCGGCGTGCCGAAGGCATTGCTGCCGAAAACAGACAGAACGCCGGAAACTCCGGCAGCGTGCTCACCGCACCTTCGCTCTATAACGTGCAAGATGCCAACCCGGAAGTGGTGCGCAAGGTTTTGAATTTTGCTCGGGCACAGCTCGGCGAGAAGTATGTCTTCGGCGCGGCCGGAATGACCTACTGGGACTGCTCTGGTCTCACCATGACCACCTATCAAAAGGCTGCCGGCATCTACATCAGCTGGCACTCGGTAGTCGCTCAATTCCGATTGGCTGCTCAGCGCAAACAGCTTGTGCCAATGCGTGAACGCCAAGCGGGTGACCTGATTTTCTACACCACTTCGAGCGCATTCGACGGCGACAAATATCACATCGCTATTTACAGCGGAAACAACATGATGATTGAGGCGCCTCGCCCGGGTGCGGTCGTGCGAGAAGTGCCAATGCGTTGGGGAGAGTTATACCCTTATGCAGCGCGTCCTAGTGCTTAGTGAACGTAGCGTTCCTGAGCTTCTTTGATTAGCTGCTCGGCGGCGTCGCGTCCTGCCCACTGACCAACCTTTACCCACTTGCCAGGCTCAAGGTCCTTGTAGTGAGTGAAGAAGTGCTCGATCTCGTTCTTGGTCTGCTCTGGAATGTCGGCTAGGTCCTGAATGTGAGACCAGCGAGGGTCCTTGGTTGGAACACAGACCAACTTCTCGTCGATGCCGCCGTCGTCTTCCATAGGAAGAACAGCAACCGGACGAACGTCTACTACAACGCCAGGGAACACAGGGAATTCAAGAAGAACCAGTGCGTCTAGCGGGTCGCCGTCGCCGCCCAGGGTCTTGTCGAAGTAGCCGTAGTCAACCGGGTACACAAATGGTGTGAACAAAACGCGGTCTAGGTGCACGCGGCCGGTCTCATGGTCAACCTCATATTTGTTGCGGCTTCCGCGAGGAATTTCAATAACTACTTCGTAACCCATGGTTCTCCTAAATAGGCTTGTTGCCAAGAAGTCTACCGAAAGTGACCGATGACTAGACGAACCAGATTGACACCGAGTGTGGCCGATGTTCGTCGTGCCGTTCGGGAGAGCTTGGAGCGACAAGGCTTTGCGTCAGGCGATTTTGTTTTGGTTGCCTGCAGTGGCGGCCCCGACTCTTTGGCTCTGGCAGCAGCAACGGCTTTCGAGGCTCCGAAGCTCGAACTAAAGCTCGCAGCCGTGATTGTTGACCACGGAATTCAGAAGGCGACAGCCGAGGTTGCCAAGAAAACCGCATCGACTTTGGGCGCACTCGGCTTCGAGTTGATTGAAATCGTCACCGTGACAGTTGGAAGCGAAGGCGGGTTAGAAGCTGCCGCCCGCTCGGCTCGGTATGAAGCCATCGACGAAGTCGCCGCTGCGATTGATGCCAAATACGTACTGCTTGGTCACACCCGCGACGATCAGGCCGAGACCGTGTTGCTCGGCTTAGCCAGAGGAGCCGGGGCAAGAAGCCTCAGCGGGATGAGCGAACTGACCGGCCGCTACCTGCGCCCGCTACTTGCCATCACTCGTGAAACCACCGTTCAGGCTTGCCAAGATGCTGAACTCGAGGTTTGGAACGACCCACACAACTCTGAGGAGAGATTTGCCAGGGTGCGGGTTCGCGAGCAGGTCTTGCCGTTACTGGAACGAGAACTGGGACCAGGCATTGCCGAGGCGCTGGCTCGCACCGCCGATCAACTGCGCGAAGACGACGAAGTTCTAGACAACCTGGCCGAGCACGCCTACCAAGAGGTTGTAACCCCTGGAGCGACTTCTCTCACTCTCAGCGTGAAGGCGCTAGAGGAACTAGCCCCTGCGATTCGCTACCGAGTAATCAGGTTGGCGGCAAGCACACTGGGTGGCCACCTACACCGAAGCCATGTGGTCGAAATCGATCGTTTGGTAACCAATTGGCACGGACAGAAACCGCTAGCCGTGCCAAGCGTTAGAGTAGAACGAACGGGCGAAAACATCGTTCTCAAAAGCACAAAAACACTCAAACCTGGAGCTTGCTAAGTGGATCTAGAAAAGGTATCTGACCAAATCACCAAGGTGCTCGTCACCGGCGAACAGATCGACGCTCGAATCAACGAGATGGCCAGTGAGCTCGACGCCAAGTATGCGGGCAAAGAACTGCTTCTTGTAGGAGTTTTGAAGGGCGCCGTTATGGTTATGGCCGACCTTTCCAGAGCGATGCAAATTCCGGTGACCATGGACTGGATGGCGGTTTCGTCATACGGTTCTGGAACCCAGTCTTCTGGTGTGGTTCGCATTCTTAAAGACCTCGATGCCGATGTGCTCGGTCGTCACGTACTAATCGTTGAAGACATCATCGATTCCGGCCTCACCCTGTCATGGTTGGTTTCCAACCTCAAGGCCAGAGGTGCGGCCTCGGTTGAAATTGTCACATTGCTGCGCAAGCCAGAAGCCGCCAAGGTTGAGGTGGATGTGATGCTGGTTGGCTTCGACATTCCAAACGAATTCGTGGTTGGCTACGGCCTCGACTACGCCGAGCGTTACCGAACCCTTCGCGGAGTTGCCGTTCTGGCTCCTTCGGTCTATTCGTAAGGTTTTTACCCCCACGGCGAACAACTGAATTTTGGGGAAGTTCAGCAGGTAGCCTTGTTGTTATTCCCCCTACAAACCTAAAAAAGGGAGAGGCCTAAGTCCTTGTCTGAAAACTTGAAGAAGCTTTTGAAGGGTCCAGTTCTCTGGATCGGTCTAGCTGTTGTCGCAATTTTTATCGGTTCGTCGCTCGGTTCGTCGGTTACCTATCAGAAGGTCGACACCAGCTACGGTCTGCAGCTAATTGCCGACAGCAAAGCTAAGACCGTAAAGATCTATGACGGCGAGCAGCGAGTTGACATCGTGCTGATTGGCACCGATGCCAAGACCAAGAGCAAGACCGTTCAGTTTTTCTACATCGCGCAGCGCGGACCGCAGGTGGCTCAGGCAGTTGCCGATGCCAACATCGTCGATGGATTCAATGACGAAGTTCCAAACACCCCTTGGTATCTAAGCCTGCTAGGAAGCATCTTCCCGATTCTCCTAATCGGTGGAATCTTCTACTTCCTCATGTCTGGTGCTGGTGGCGGAAACAGCCGTGCCATGAACTTTGGAAAGTCTCGCGCCAAGCTTGCTAACAAAGAAACCTCAAAGATCACTTTCAAAGATGTTGCCGGAGCGGAAGAAGCCATCGAAGAACTACAGGAAATTAAAGACTTCCTGAAGGAGCCAAAGAAGTTCCTGGCTCTCGGTGCCAAGATTCCTCGCGGGGTATTGCTTTACGGCCCTCCGGGAACCGGTAAGACCCTGATCGCTAAAGCCGTTGCTGGCGAAGCTGGCGTTCCGTTCTTCAGCATCTCGGGTTCAGACTTCGTGGAAATGTTTGTTGGTGTTGGTGCATCGCGCGTTCGCGATCTGTTCAACCAGGCGAAACAGAGCGCTCCAGCAATCATCTTCATCGATGAAATCGATGCCGTCGGTCGTCACCGCGGTGCCGGTATCGGTGGCGGAAACGACGAGCGCGAACAGACTCTGAACCAGCTTTTGGTTGAAATGGACGGCTTCGAGGCGAACACCAGCATCATCCTGATCGCAGCCACCAACCGCCCAGATGTGCTCGACCCAGCGCTACTTCGCCCTGGTCGCTTCGATCGACAGATTGGCGTTTCGGCACCAGACCTAAACGGTCGCGAGCAGATCCTCAAGGTTCACTCGGAAGGCAAGCCGATGGCCGACGATGTTGACCTATCAGTGGTGGCTCGTCGCACCCCAGGATTCACCGGTGCTGACCTTGCCAACGTTCTAAACGAAGCGGCGCTCCTAACCGCACGTTTGAACCTGAAGAAGATCACCAACGAAATCTTGGACGAATCAATCGACCGAGTTATCGGCGGTCCGCAGAAGAAGTCACGTTTGATGCAGGAGCAGGAACGTTTGAACACCGCGTACCACGAAGCTGGCCACGCACTCGTTGCCGCTTCCCTAAACCACTCCGACCCGGTTAGCAAGATCACCATCATGCCTCGTGGCCGCGCCCTTGGTTACACCATGGTGCTTCCGCTTGAAGACCGCTACTCGGTTTCACGCAACCAGCTACTCGACCAGATTGCCTATGCAATGGGTGGCCGCGTTGCCGAAGAGATCGTGTTCCACGACCCAACCACCGGCGCCTCGAACGACTTCGAGAAGGCAACCAACATCGCCCGCGCCATGGTTACCCAATACGGTTTCTCAGCCAACCTAGGTTCGGTAAGTTTCGCAAACGGCGGTGAAGTTTTTATTGGTCGCGACATGGCTCAGACCAAGGAATACAGCGAGGCAACCGCACAGGTTATCGACGCCGAAATCCGTGCCATCCTCGATGGTGCTCAGGACGAGGCTTACCAGGCTCTCAACCTGAACCGCAAGATTCTAGATGCTACTGCCAAGGCTCTGATGGAACGCGAGACTCTAAACGCCGACGAGATTGCCAAGATCTTCAAGACCGTGAAGAAGCTTCCAAAGCGCACCCAGTGGCTATCAAAGAAGACTCGACCGGTTTCTAAGGTTGGACCAATCGCGATTCCAAAGCGACAGGCTCCAAAACTAGCCATGCCTGGAGAAGCCAAGCCGGCAGCCAAGCCTGCGGCCAAGCGCACCCCAAAGCCTAAGGCCTAAACATGTTTGATTCCGAGCGGGTAAAGCGCGCGGTGGTCGAGTTAATTTCGGCCATCGGCGAAGACCCCACTCGTGAAGAACTGGTGTCAACACCGGGCAAATTCGCCGAAGCCTACGCCGAGTTCTTCAAGGGCATCGACCAAAATCCGCTTGAGGTTTTGGCGGAAACGTTCCCGGCTGAACACAACGAAGTAGTGATCCTGAAAGACATCGAATTCGTTTCGATGTGCGAGCATCACTTGCTTCCATTTACTGGTGTCGCGCACATTGCCTACCTGCCAGCCGATCGAGTAATTGGGCTCGGCCGACTACCGAAACTGGTTGAGCTAATTGCCGCCAGGCCACAGCTTCAGGAAAACCTCACCGCTCAGGTTGCCGACGCACTCGAGGAAGGCCTCTCCACCAAGGGTGCTGTAGTTGTAATCGAGGCGCGCCACCACTGCGTAGTTTCTCGAGGTGCCCGCCAACCAGAGGCCAACACCGTAACCATGGCCGCTCGTGGCTGCTACGGCGAACCAGCCGCCCGTGCCGAAGTTATGGCACTGATCAGCAAATGACCAAGCCGCTCATCATGGGTGTGCTCAACATCACACCCGACTCGTTTAGCGATGGTGGGAAGTTTGAAAGTGTTGCGGCAGCACTAGCCCAAGCGAAAATTCTGGTTGCCGATGGCGCCGATATTCTCGATGTTGGCGGTGAGAGCACTCGTCCTGGCGCTGTGCGGGTAAGCGTTACCGAAGAGATCGCTCGAGTGGTTCCGGTGATTGAATCAATCAAAAACCTCGGTGCGTTGATTTCCGTCGACACCATGAATTCTGAAACGGCCGAAGCTGCCGTGGCCGCCGGGGCAACCATCATCAACGACGTTTCCGGCGGTAAAAACGATCCGCGAATCTTTGGTGTGGCTGCGGCAACCGGTTCCACTCTAGTTATTTCGCACTGGCGCGGACACAGCGACAAAATGGATTCGCTAAACGCCTACGAAAGCATTGGTCGTGATGTGGCGGGCGAGTTATTGGTTCAGGTTGAACTCGCTAGAGAGGCCGGAGTCGCCAAGATCGTTATCGACCCGGGTCTAGGTTTTGCGAAAGATGCCGACCAAAACTGGCAGCTACTCGATGAGCTTGCGGAGCTCGAAAAACTCAACCTGCCGATCCTGATTGGCGCCTCTCGCAAGCGTTTCATCGCCGCCCGCCTTACTGGAGAAGACACGGTTGCCGCCAGAGACGAAGCCACGGCAGACCTCATGGCAAAACTAACCGCGAAATATTCTCTGTGGGGACTAAGAGTTCACAACGTACGAACCGTTTTGGCAAGGCAGAATTGAAGCATGGCTCACAAAATCAAAATCAAAGGCTTACGTGTTTACGCTCACCATGGCGTATTCGATTTTGAGCGCCAAAACGGACAAGATTTCTACATCGACGTTACTCTCTGGGTCGAAGGCAAATCAACTCTCACCGACGACTTGAATCACACTGTTCACTACGGCGACCTGGCCAAGTCTCTCGTCGAGGCGGCTAAGAATCAGCCGGTCGATCTTCTCGAAACCCTGGCTCAGCGGCTGTTAGACCTCACCCTAAACTTCGGTGGTGGTTCGCTTTCCGGACTGGTCAAGAAGGCCAAAGTAACCGTTCACAAGCCAAACGCACCGATCCCCTACGACTTCGAAGACGTTTCGTTAACCATCAAGGGAAAACATGGCTGAACAGGCCGTCTTGGCTCTGGGCGGAAACCTAGGTGACCGCAAGAAAACCATCAAGTCTGCGATCAAACACATCAAGGATCTTGAGGGTGTTGAGGTAATCAAGAAATCCCCGCTATTTGAAAGCTTCGCCGCCACCACTGAAGGCGTCGACGAAAAAGCTCCTCGCTACCTAAACGGTGTCATTCAAATTGAGACAACTCTGAAGCCAGGTGTTCTGCTAACCAAGCTTCGCGAAATTGAAACCAACCACGGACGGGTGCGATTGGAACGATGGGGTTCACGCACCCTCGACATCGACATAATTACCTACGGCAATCTCATCAAGGACGGCAAACGCCTAACCCTGCCTCACCCTAGAGCCTATGAGCGTGCCTTCGTGGTGGTTCCTTGGGCAGCCATGGATCCGAGTGCCAAATTGCTAGGACATGGCTCGGTGGCAGCGCTGGCCGAGAATCTAAAGTCTCAAGTTTGGGAGGTTTAGAGTGAAGCCGACCAAGCTAATGAATCTTGCTTCAATCGCCTTTGCCGTTGGCATCGTCGGCTTTTTTGTAATTCAACTCATGGTCGGAAACGGTCTGCCTGCTCCAACCACGGCAATCAACATCATCTTGCTTCAGCCTGGCCTGGCGCTCATCCTGTTCCTTTCGGCTATCCCGATGCTTCGCTATCGCGCCGCCCTGAAAAAGTTTCTTGACAACAAAGGCGAACGACCAAAACCGGTTGACCCAACCTACGCAATTCGTTCGCTGGCTCTGGCTAAATCCATCGCACTAACTGGAAGTGTTTTTTCCGGCTGGCACTCGGCCATCGTGGTTTACCAGTTGTTAGCCCCGCAAACCACATCGCTTCTGAACCCCGCTCTCGGCGTTGCCGGAGCACTCATCATGATCTCGGTCGGACTGATTGTTGAAAACCTGTTCCGAATTCCGCCGGATCGCGATGGAGACGCGGCATGACCGAAAGCCGGCTAACTTTTCACGTGGTGGGCGAAGGTCCGGTTGGCCAAACCATTCAGCTAGCCCTCGAAGCCGTGCAGCACATTCCACACGACTCACTGGATGCCGACTTAGTGGTACTTGCCATTCCGGGTGAAGAGATCGCATCAACCGTTGAAGGCTATGCCAAGGCTGGGCTTTGGAGCGCTGGCCAACTGGTGGCTCACACTTCACCAGATTTTGGATACTCAGTTCTCGAGCCGGCAACCAAGGCAGGGGCGATTCCACTCGCGATTCACCCGGCCATGCGTTTCACCGGAACCAGCATCGATCTACCGCGTCTTCGCGATGCCCGCATCGCGGTCTCGGCGCCCAAGATTGCTCTGCCAATCGCACAAGCTCTCGCCATCGAAATTGGTGGAGAACCGGTAATCATCCCCGAGGAGGCCAGAAGCGCCTATGCCGAAAGCTTCTCGGTGGCTTCCGAATTTTCGGCCATGGTGGTTAGCCAGGCGATCGGGCTACTCGAAGCCGCTGGAATTGAAAATGCCCGCGACATCATTGGCCCGGTAGTGAAGAGCTCCGTCGATCGCGCTCTTGCCAACGGACATGTTGGTCTAGACCCGGATGATGTTGAGACTTTCGAATGAAACTGATTCACAGCGCCGCCGAATTACAAGAATCGCTAGAGCGGGATAGAGTTTCCGGCCGAAGCATCGCCTTCGTTCCAACCATGGGAGCCCTTCACGAAGGTCACCTGTCGCTAGTTGACCTTGCCAAGGAAGCGTCCGATGTGGTTGTTGTCAGCATCTTCGTGAACCCGTTGCAATTTGGACCCAAAGAAGACTTCGACGAATATCCGAGAACCCTGGCGGCCGATTCTGAACTGCTCGAAGAACACGGCGTTCAATACCTTTTCGCCCCAACGGTCACCGACATCTACCCAAACGGCACCGAAATCACCCAGCGAGCCGGTGTGATTGGTTCAACCTTCGAAGGCGCCGCACGTCCGGGTCACTTCGACGGCATGCTGACCGTGGTCAATCGACTCATGGAAATCGTGGAACCAAACGCCGTGGTGTTTGGGGAAAAAGATGCCCAGCAGGTATTTCTGGTGCGAAAGCTAATCGGAGCAAGATTCCCAGCCTGCACCTTCATTGAAGGGCCGACTCTTCGAGAAGCCAGCGGACTAGCGATGTCTAGCCGCAACCGATTCTTGAGCACCGAAGAGCTTAGTGATGCCGAAACCATTTACCAACATCTCGATGCTCTCAAAACCGATCTCGAATCGGGAGCGACAACCTCAGTAGCACTAGCCAAGCATTCCCAAGCCATCGAAAGTGAAGCAAAGGCTAAACTTGAATACCTAGCGGTAATTGATCCGCAACTTTTCCGACCGGTCGACGACAACTACCAAGGACCCGCGAAAATCATCGTGGCAGCCAAAGTGGGCGAAATTCGATTGATCGACAACCTAAACGTGAAAGCGACAAACGCATGACCGACGAAGTCACCAGCACCCCTGAACAGGAAGTGGACCTTCCCGAGCAGATTGAGATTCGTCTTGCCAAGCGCGAGCGCCTAAACAAGCTGAACGATGCCTACCCGGTCAGCCTCCCAATCACCACCACCATCGACGCCATGCGCGCGAAGTATCCAGATCTTGAAATCGACGTCGCCACCGGCGAAAAGGTTGGCCTAGCCGGACGTGTGATGTTCCAACGCAACACCGGAAAGCTCTGTTTTGCAAGTCTTCAGGCTGGTTCTGGCGAGCGCATTCAAGCCATGCTCAGCCTCGACAAGGTCGGCGAAGAGCAACTTGAGAACTACAAAGAATTAGTCGACCTCGGCGACCACCTGTTCGTTGAAGGTGAAGTTATCACCTCCAAGCGCGGCGAGCTTTCGATCATGGTTGAAAGCTGGAAGATGGCGGCTAAGACCATTCGCCCGCTGCCAAACCTTCACAATGAACTAGGTGAAGAGTACCGCGTTCGTCACCGCTACATCGACCTAATCGTTCGCGACCGCGCTCGCGAAGTGGTTCAGATCCGCGCCCAGGTGATGCAGTCGCTTCGCAAGACCTTCACCGAAGACAAGTTCCTCGAGGTTGAAACCCCGATGCTGCAGACCATTCACGGTGGCGCATCGGCACGACCTTTCAAGACTCACTCAAACGCATTCGATACTGAAATGTTCTTGCGCATTGCTCCTGAGCTATTCCTCAAGCGAGCTGTCGTGGGCGGTATCGACCGCGTCTACGAAATCAACCGCAACTTCCGCAATGAAGGTGCCGACCGAACTCACTCTCCAGAGTTCGCAATGCTCGAGGCCTACCAGGCTTACGGCGACTACAACTCGATTGCCGACCTAACCCAGAAGCTAATTCAGAACGCGGCTCAAGATGTATTCGGGACCCAACAGGTAACTTTGGACGACGGCACAGTCAACGACCTATCAGGTGAGTGGCCTCGCATCTCCATGTTCGAGAGTCTCTCGGAGGCAGCCGGCGAAGAAATCACACCAGAGACGTCAATCGAAAAGCTCAAGAAGATTGCCGAAAAAGTCGACATCGAGATTGATCACCCACTGCACGGCAAGTACGTGGAAGAACTTTGGGAACACTTTGTGAAGGAAGGTCTTGAAAAGCCAACCTTCGTCATCGACTTCCCAGAAGACACCTCGCCGCTAACTCGCGGACACCGCTCAAAGAGTGGCGTTGCCGAGAAGTGGGACCTATACATTCGCGGTTACGAGCAGGCAACCGGCTACTCAGAGCTAGTTGACCCAGTAATTCAGCGGGCACGTTTCGTTGAGCAGGTGACCCTCGCAGCAGCCGGCGACCCTGAAGCCATGAAACTCGACGAAGACTTCCTAAAGGCACTCGAATTCGGTATGCCACCATCAGGCGGCATGGGAATGGGCATCGACCGCTTGCTTATGAGCCTCACCGGCCTTGGCATTCGCGAAACCATCATGTTCCCACTGGTGAAGTAATGGA
>JBJOJC010000046.1:0-5628 GCA_046046825.1 Actinomycetota bacterium
CGGCAAATGCGGCGTCACCGTGAATCACGATAGGTAGGAATGGGAAGTAGTTCTCAGCCGACCCGTTGACCGAGTCAACCTTGGCGCGAACGATACCTTCGAGAACTGGGTTAACCGCTTCTAGGTGCGAAGGGTTGGCGGCTAGGGAAACGTTGATCTGTGCGCCGTCTGGGCCGGTGAAGACACTCTCGGTGCCGAGGTGGTACTTCACGTCACCGGAACCCTGAACGGTTGAGGTGTCGGTGTTACCTTCGAACTCCTTGAAGACCTGGCCGTAGGCCTTGCCGGCAACGTTGGTTAGAACGTTCAGACGACCGCGGTGAGCCATGCCGATGGCTACTTCTTTCAGCCCAGAGGTAGCCGCGCTGCGAAGAATTGCATCGAGCGCAGGAATTACCGATTCGCCACCTTCAAGCGAGAAACGCTTCTGGCCAACGCACTTGGTTTGGAGGAAGGTTTCGAAAGCCTCGGCTTCGTTTAGCTTCTCCAAAATTCGCTGCTGCTCGCCCTTTTCAGGCTTGGCGTAAGGGTGTTCAAGCTTGTTCTGGAACCACTGGCGTTCGGCCGGGTTCTGAATGTGCATGTACTCCACGCCAACGGTTCGGCAATATGAGTCGCGCAAAATCTTGTAGATGTCGCGGAACTGAGCCTTCGACTTGCCACCAAAACCACCGGTCTTGAAAGTGCGGTCTAGATCCCAAAGGCTTAGCCCGTGGTTCAAGATGTCTAAGTCTGGGTGAGTACGCTGACGGTATTCCAGAGGGTCGATGTCGGCCATTAGGTGGCCGCGAACGCGGTAGGCGTTGATCAGTTCCTGGATGCGCGTTGCCTTGCTGCGATCGTCGGAGTCGTCGGTATTGAAGTCGACAACCCAGCGAACTGGCTCGTAAGGAATGCGAAGGTCGGCGAAGATTTCGTCGTAGAAACCGCGAGCGCCAAGCAGGAACTCGTGAATCTTCTTAAGGAACTCACCAGAACCAGCGCCTTGAATTACGCGGTGGTCGTAAGTCGAGGTCAGGTTGATTACCTTGCTAACGCCAACCTTGGTTAGGTGCTCTTCGCTCATGCCCTGGAACTCGGCAGGGTAGTCGAGTGCTCCCGCACCAACGATGCAACCCTGGCCCTTGGTTAGTCGAGGAACCGAGTGAACGGTGCCGATGCCACCAGGGTTGGTTAGCGACACGGTGGTGCCAGCGTAGTCAGAGCCCTCAAGTTTGTTGTCTCGAGCTTTCTTGACCACGGCTTCGTAGGCTGCAACGAATTCGGCAAAGTTCATCTTCTCGGTGCGCTTGATGTTTGGAACAACGAGTGCTCGAGTGCCATCTTCCTTTGGAAGGTCGATGGCGATACCGAGGTTGATGTGCGGAGGCACAACTACCGAGGGCTTGTCGTCGATGATGTCGTAATAAACGTTCTGGCTAGGGAACTCTTTCAGAGTCTTGATGATGGCCCAAGCCAAGATGTGGGTGAACGAAATCTTGCCGCCGCGAGTGCGACCGAGGTGAGAGTTGATGACGATGCGGTTGTCGATCAAAAGCTTCGCCGGTACGGTTCGAACCGAAGTGGCGGTCGGGATCAAAAGCGATGCATCCATGTTGGCAGCGATTGCCTTGCTCATCCCCTTGAGCGCGGTAACTACTGCCTGAGGTTCTTCGCTTGCCTCCGAGATGGTGTCGATGGCAGCGGTAACAGGCGCCTGTGCTGGAATCGGTGCTGGTCTGGCTTCCACCCGTGTGGTCTTCGCGACTACCGGGTTTATTGGAGCAGGAGTGGTTGCTGCCGGTGCGATTGATTCGGCGGCAGGTGCAGTGGTAGCGGCTGCGTCACCGCCGGGAAGACCGTGCTGCATGCGCTCCAAGATTGGCCACCATGCCTTATCAACGGAGTCGGGATTTTCTTTGTACTTCTCGAACATTTCTTCGACAAGCCATTTATTGGCGCCGAATTCGCCTTCGTCAGCTAAGTTCTCGCTGGATTCAGACAGCGTAACCACCTCTTCGTCGTGATGTTTGACCATGTCTAGCCTAGTGCCAAAGGGTATGCTGTCCTTACATATGAATGACTGGTTGATGCTCGGGTTGGGGTTTTTACTTACCCTCGGTACCGGGCTTTTCGTTGCCAGCGAGTTTTCTATGATCAACCTCGAGCGCAACGAGCTTGAAGCTCGCGCAGCCCGCGGGGAAAAGAACCTCGGTCCAACCATTCGCGCTCTAAAAAAGACCAGCACCCACCTTTCCGGCGCTCAGCTGGGTATCACGCTAACTACGATGCTTACCGGTTTTCTCGCGGAACCCGCACTTTCTGCATTGCTTTCACCAACTCTCGAAGGTTTTGGTTTTTCCGAAACTATTCGGGAGGTAGTTGCCCTAACCCTGGGCATGTTCATTGCCACTTTGTTCTCCACCCTGATCGGTGAGTTGGTTCCGAAGAAGCTTGCACTTACGTTGCCACTCGCAACTAACAAATTCGTGGTTGGATTTCAGCTGGTTTTCACTTGGATAACCGGCTGGATGCTGGTTGCACTCAACAGTGTCGGCAATTCGATCGTTCGCCTCTTTGGAATCGAACCGAAAGAGGAGTTGAGCTCTTCACGAACCGCCGACGAACTTTCGTCGCTGGTTCGTCGTTCAGCGATGATGGGTGCACTCGATGCGCAAACCGCAACGTTACTCACCAAAACTTTGGCGCTTAGCCAACTCACCGCAGCCGATGTCATGACCCCACGTCCACGCATGTTCACGGTTGACCGTGACCAAACGGTGGCTGATGTGGTTGCGCTTACCAATAAGTCAGGGCACTCACGCTTTCCGATCATCGACGGCGATAGTGACTCGGTAGTTGGTATTGCCCACGTAAAGCAGGCGGCGGCTGTTCCACGCGAAAAGCGTGACGAGGTGCCGGTTGGTGCGATTCTCGTCGAAGCGATTCGCGTTCCGGAAACCATGGGTCTTGAAGCACTGATGGTTGAACTGCGCGCCAAAGGGTTGCAGTTGGCGATCGTGGTTGACGAATACGGTGGAACTGCTGGTTTGGTTACCTTGGAAGATTTGGTTGAAGAATTGGTTGGCGAACTCGCCGATGAACACGACCGAGCGAGAGCCGGAATCATTCGCGGTCTCAACGAGTCGGTAATTTTCCCTGGAATGACTCGTCCGGATGAGCTTGCCGAAATGGCTATCAAGGTTCCCGACGATGGCGCCTACGAAACCGTCGGTGGCTTTGTGATGAGTGCGCTCGGACGAATCCCAACTCGCGGCGATGAAGTGAAAATTGAAAACGGCGTGCTCCGCGTTGAACGCATGGACGGACGACGCGTTGACCGAGTTCGATTCACCCCAGACGAATTGGAGGTGAGCGATGAGTGATCCAGTTGGAGGCCTTTGGGCTTTTCTATTCCTACTTATAGGTAACGGGTTCTTCGTGGGTGCCGAGTTCGCACTAATTTCGGCAAAGCGCGCACAGATTGAACCGCGCGCCGAGGCTGGTTCAAGGCCGGCTCAGCTAACCATCAAGGGCATGGAACGCGTTTCTCTTCTGCTTGCTACCGCTCAGCTTGGCGTGACCATTTGTAGCCTGCTGATCCTGCTCATTGTTGAACCGAGCATTCACCACCTGCTCGAACCCGTTTTGCTCTCCACCGGGCTGAGCGATGGCGGAGTTTCATCGGTTGCCTTCACTATCACTTTGATATTGGTTTCATTCCTGCACGTTGTTGTTGGTGAAATGGTTCCGAAGAACATTTCGTTCTCAATTCCGGAGCGCGCCGCGTTAGTTCTAGTGCCGCTGCTTTACGGTCTGGCGCTTCTGGTCAAGCCGATTGTGATTGCGCTTAACGCAACAGCAAATGGAATCTTGCGCCTGTTTGGAGTTCGTGCAAAAGACGAAGCCAACAGTGCGTTCACCTTGGATCAGGTTGAAGACATCGTTGAACACTCAACCCGCGAGGGTGTTTTGAGTGATGCCTCCGGAACCATTAGCAACACGTTTGAATTCACCGAAAAGAAGGTTCGCGACGTTGCCGTGAAGCTCAGCGAAGTGGTTTCTTTTCCCGAGTCGGTGACGCCTCGAGAGATTGAGGTGGCCGTTTCTAAGGTTGGCTTCTCGCGCTACCCGCTAACCGATGAAGATAACGACCTAATCGGTTACCTGCACCTGAAAGACGTTTTGGATCTCGACCTCGACGAGATGGACGAGGCGGTGCCAACCAAGCGAATCCGTTCTTTGATCTCGGTTCCAGACTCCATGGAGCTCGAAGACGCACTTGCCAGCATGCGACGCGTTGGGGCTCACCTCGCGCGTGTATTCAACCGTGGCGGAAAAGTGACCGGAGTTCTTTTCTTGGAAGACATTCTCGAAGAACTAGTTGGCGAAGTTCAAGACGCCACCAAACGTGACTAAAAAATCGCTCGCTTGTAGCGTTTCGGAACATAGTCGATAGTTTCGCCAAGTTCTTGCGCTGCTCGAATTGGCCAAAATGGGTCACCCAGTGCCGCTCGACCAACCATCACTACGTCGACGATTCCGTGTTGCAGGATTTCCTCCGCCTGGGTTCCCGAGGTAATTGAACCCACGGCGGAAACCGGAGCATCGACTCTTGAACCAACGTACTCGGCAAACGGAACCTGATAGCCAGGACCAAGTGTGAGCTTTTGCGCAGTCGAAAGGCCGGCAGAAGAGATGTCGAAGAGGTCGGCTCCAGCGTCTAGGCACCACTGTGTAACCGTGGCAGTGTCTTCTTCGGTCCAACCGCCTTCGATCCAGTCCGTTGCCGAGAAGCGAACTGCCAGTGGCAAATCGTCGCCGATAGCGGCCCTAACCGCGATCACAATTTCAATCAGCAGACGTGCTCTGTTTTCCAATGAACCTCCGTAGATGTCGGTTCGTTGGTTGCTGAGCGGTGAGAGGAACTGGTGAAGAAGGTAACCGTGGGCGGCGTGAAGTTCAATCAGGTCGAAGCCAGCGGTAACCGCACGATTTGCGGCAGCCACAAACTGTGCCTTGATCTCATCCAGTTCGCTCATTTCTAGAGCTCGCGGAACTTCGTAGCCTTCGAAAGCTATGGCACTTGGTGCCACAGTTTCCCAACCGCCCTCGCGAACATCAACCGACCCAGAACCAGACCACTCGCGATGGGTGGAGCCTTTGCGCCCGGCATGCGCCAACTGGATTCCGATTTTTCCACCGTTTAGGTGTACCGAATCGACAACCGCCTCCCAGGCGATTGTGTGTTCATCGTTCCAAATTCCAGCGCACCAAGGACTGATCCGACCGATATCGCTAACTCCCGAGGCTTCCGCAATGATCAGACCGGCACCGCCCTTCGCGAACGATGTGTAATGTACCAGTGCCCAGTTACCAACCACGCCGTCTTGCTCCTCGCAAGAGTATTGGCACATCGGCGGAATCCAAATTCGGTTGCGAGTGGTGAGGTTGCGCACGGAGATTGGTTCGAAAAGCTTGCTCATACCAATAGCCTAGGTCTGTGCTACCAAATCGCTTGCAGAAGTACCTGCGTAAACCAAACACTACCGATGACAAATATTCGCGCGGCGTGGTTGGATTTATCACTGGTTCAGACTCCTATCCAGGCGCCGCAATTTTGGGTGTTACGGCAGCGCTGAGAACTGG
>JBJOJC010000047.1:0-7183 GCA_046046825.1 Actinomycetota bacterium
AGCAGTAAATCAAAACCAGTGAACAGGAGAAGAAATGGGAAAAGGTAGCCTTGTCGGTTTGAAAGCCAACGTTCAAAACCTTTTTTCTCGTTGCGTGACTCTGGTGTGAAACTCAGAACACGAATCGCGATATCGGGATCTTCGCCAATTTGATTTGGCTTTTGGTGGTGTTTGTTGTGCTTCCGCAACCAAAAACCGTAGCTAAGTCCTGCAAAAAGGTTGGCGAGAATTAGACCAAGCCAGTCATTTGCCTTGTTATTTCTAAAAACTTGACGATGTGCCGCTTCGTGCGATATGAAGCCAAACTGGGCCGACATAATTCCGAGTAAACCAACTACCAAAAACGCCATAAAAATCCAGGCCCAGTGTTGATCAACCAAGGTGCCGATGAATCCGCTAGCCACCCAAAGACTCGATGCGATTGCGGAGATAGCGATCAAACGAATGATGTAGAAACTAGGTTGCTTAGCTAGAAGTCCAGAGTTTTTAACGCGGTTCAAAATGTCAGTGAATTGGGAAACCGCTGGTCGGTCCACTAAAACGGTCATTCCCCAAGACTACGCTTCAACCCTGAGATAAACCTGTGTTTAGACGTTGAAACGGAATTCCACAACATCGCCATCGTTCATTACGTACTCTTTACCCTCCATGCGCACCTTGCCGGCCGCCTTGGCATCGGCCATGCTTCCAGCGGAATCGAGATCAGCGAATGAAACGATTTCGGCTTTGATGAAACCGCGCTCGAAGTCGGTGTGAATAACGCCGGCGGCTTGCGGAGCCTTATCGCCGTTGCGAATGGTCCAGGCGCGAGCTTCCTTTGGACCTGCGGTTAGGTAGGTCTGTAAACCAAGAGTGCGGAAACCAACACGAGCCAGCTGGTCGAGACCAGATTCTCCAAGACCAAGCGATTCAAGGAGTTCGTTGGCTTCTTCGGTGGTTAGGTCGATTAATTCGCTCTCAACCTTGGCATCCAGGAAAACGGCTTCCGCTGGAGCAACCAAATCCGCGAGCGCCTTCTTCTTAGCCGGGTCGGTCAGGATGCTTTCGTCAACGTTGAAAACATAAAGGATTGGCTTCGCAGTTAGCAGCCCAAGTTCCTTGATTGGAGTCAGGTCAATCTTGGTAGAGGAAAGTGGCTTGCCGTCGTTGAGTTCTTTCAAGGCTTCGTCAACCACGTCTAGGGTCGAAGCTTCTGCCTTCTTTCCCTTTACTTCCTTCTCGATGCGGATGCGGGCCTTCTCGAGAGTCTGCATGTCGGCGAGGATAAGCTCGGTGTTGATGGTCTCGATGTCCGAGTGGGCATCAACCTTGCCATCAACGTGAATCACATCAGGGTCAACGAATCCGCGAACCACCTGCGCAATTGCGTCGGCCTCACGAATGTTGGCTAGGAACTGGTTTCCCAATCCTTCACCTTCCGATGCACCGCGAACAATACCGGCGATGTCGACGAAGGAAACTGGAGCCGGGAGGATGCGCTCACTTCCAAAGATCTCAGATAGACGGTTCAAACGAGCGTCTGGCAGGTTCACCACACCAACGTTTGGCTCGATCGTTGCGAACGGATAGTTCGCTGCGAGCACATTGTTTTTAGTCAGTGCGTTGAAAAGAGTTGATTTGCCGACGTTTGGTAGTCCGACGATTCCGATAGTTAAGGCCATTCAGAGAGTTTAATTGACTAATGCCCCTGAACTTCACAGCCATCGACTTTGAAACCGCTAACGGTTCACCTGCTTCGCCCTGCGCGGTTGGTTTGGTGAAGGTTCGCGACGGCAAATTAGTCGACGGTTTGGCGATGATGTTTCAGCCGCCGTATCCTCACAATTGGTTCCATGCTGGGAACATCAACGTTCATGGAATCCGTCCTAGTGATGTTGAAGATGCCATTTCCTGGGATCAGGCATTGGGTTTGTTGTTGGATTTCATTAGAGATGACATTTTGGTTGCTCACAATGCTTCATTCGACATGGGAGTGTTGAAGGCTTCCGCAAAGGCTATAGAGGTTCCACTCCCCCAGATCGGCTATGCCTGTTCGCTGGAGGTGTCTAGGAAAACTTACAACCTGGAGTCTTACCGACTGAACTCGGTGGCCTATGCGATAGGGCACGAAGAATTCAAACACCACGACGCCTTAGCCGACGCAGATGCCTGCGCCCGAATCATGGTTCATGCCGCTGACCGCCACGGTGTTGAGTCTTTGGAGGAACTTCTTACTGCCACTGGCAAGAAACTCAAGGTACTGGCAACCGAATAATGTCTTAGAGCCGTGGCATAGTTTGCCCATGGACAACATTCTTTTTCTTGTAGTTGGTGCGGCGCTAGGTGTGGCTGCGGGTTTCTTTATTGGCGCAAGTCGATCTAAAGCGGCGGAAGGTAAAAGCTTCGAGGCCGATTTTGCCGCTGCGAATGCTCGCGCAGAAGTACTTCAAGCGCAAGTCACTCAGCTTGAATCAGCCAGGGTTCAGCGCGATGCCAAAGATGCTCAGGAAAACAAGCTTCTTCAAGAGCTTGCTCCGGTTCGAGAACAGCTTGGCCAAATGCGAGAAGCAGTGACCAAGATGGAAGCCGATCGCATCGAAAATCTCACCGAACTTCGCGACGCCATCAAAGCCAACCTCGAGAGTGATGAACTACTTCGCAAACAGACCCAGGTTTTATCAACTGCCCTTTCCAGCAATTCGGTTCGCGGAGTTTGGGGAGAAGCTCAGCTTCGCCGCTTAGTTGAACTTGCCGGATTACTAAAGCACGCCGACTTCGATGAGCAGGCCACCATCACTGCTGGCCGAGCCGACATGATCATCAACCTGCCAGGCGGAAAACAACTTGCCATCGACAGCAAGGTTCCCTACAACTCCTACCAAGAAGCCAGCCAGATCAGCGAGTTGTCGGAAGGCGGTGAGAAATCGCGTCGCGATTCTCTAATCAAGGAACACGTGAAGGCAGTCCGAAAGCACATCGACGACTTAGCCACCCGTGAGTACTGGAACGCGCTAAATGCCAGCCCAGACTTCGTGATTGCTTTTATCCCCAGCGAATCTCTGCTATCGGCGTCACTTGAAGCAGATCCAGCAATCCTGGAATACGCGTTCGGCAAGAACGTGGCACTGGCTTCTCCGGTTTCCCTATTCTCGGTTCTAAAGACCATCAACTACATCTGGCGCCAAAACGTAGACGAAAGCCAGGTTCGTCAACTCATCAAGCTTGGTAAAGAACTCTATGAGCGCGTGGAGGTTGTGGCTGAAAAGGCCGACAAGCTAGGGAACTCAATCAAGAGCTCGGTGGCTGCCTACAACGCCTTTATCTCGAGTTTCGAGAGCCGCTTCCTCGTGACCGCTCGAAAGTTGAACAACCTCGACGAAAATGAACTTGCAACGAGCGTTATTGACGAGCCGAAAGCAATCGAAGAAACTCCCAAACAATGGACTTCCAGCGAAGCGATTGAGGCCATTTCAGATGAAGAAGAGCGGTAACAGAGCGGTTACAAAGTCGCTAGTTTGACTAGCTGACTAGGTATACTTTTTGGAAGTAGCGGACGAAGACGTCTAGCTGGAATTAAAGCCACAGACCGTACTTACCGCACAAGGAGACCTCATGAGCGGCGCGCCAATCATCACCTTGACCCCGGCTCCAACCCTGGACCGCACCTACTTCGTTCACAATTTGATCGAAGGCGGCGTGAACCGCGCTGATGCGGTTGCGGAAGAACTTGCGGGAAAAGGAATCAACGTCACTCGCGGGCTATACCTTTCAGGCGTTAATGCTCCGGGCGTTGTGCCGATCGGAAACAGCGACCCTGGAGTCTTGGCTCGAACCGGGTCAATGGAACAGTTCATCCCTCACTGGGTTGACGGAACTCTTCGAGTTTCAACTACCATCGTTGAAAAAGACGGACCAACCACCAAGGTAAACGAAGCCCCTCGTCCGTTAGCCGACAGCGACTGGAAAGAAGTTGTTCAGCTAACTATCGCTAAGGTCAAGGAAAACGGAGCCAAGTGGCTGGTTATCGCCGGAGCACTTCCTGTTGACAAAGGCACCAACACTTTTGTAAACCTAGAACCACTTTTCGAGGCTATGAACGAAATCGGCGTTCGCGTGGCGATGGATTCGAGTGGCGAGCCTCTAAAGCACTACGCAACAAAGGGCCTGCCTGCGGTAATCAAGCCAAATGCACACGAACTTGCTGAGACCGTGGGCCGAGACCTATTCACTGTAGGCGATGTGATCGATGCAGCTCGTGAACTTTGCGAACACGGAATCGAATGTGTCCTGGCCAGTCTTGGCCCCGACGGCATGGTAGCGGTAACCAAGGAACATGCCTGGAAAGCCAAGACTCCTCCGGTGAAGGTCATCAACACTGTTGGCGCGGGCGATGCGACCCTGGCTGGTTTCCTAACCGCTGTAGTCACCAACCCGGTTACCAGTGACGAAGACTTCGGTGTTGGATTCAACGTGCCACTAGGCGTAAAGACGGCTGTTCAGTACGGTGCAGTTGCTGTGACCCAGCCAACCTCCGGTCTGGAAAACCTAGACAACATGCCTGAAGCGGAAGTCACCGACAGCCCAGACCGTTCGGTTCCGCTTGAGGAAGTCGCCTACGCGGCTCCAACCAAGTAACTTACGCGTCTACCTTAACTTCTATAAGCCTTGCTCCGTCGAGAGCACTGTCTAGAACCATACTTTGAATCGTAAGCTCGCCATCTGCCTCGCGCACGCCGTTCACGAGAATGCCATCAGTAACTCCAGTCAGCACGAATATGTGACGATCGCCGCCAACCAGGTCTTCCAACTCAAACTTCTTATCTAGTGCGTAATTGGCTTGGAGCGCACGTTCAATCTCATCGGGAGTTTGAGGAGCCAAGACGCCCTGCATGTAGCCGCCGAGCACTCGCACAGCTACTGCTGTGACGACACCTTCCGGCGCTCCGCCGATACCAAGTAGTAAGTCGACGCCAGAGCCCTCCGTGGCAGCGGCTACCGCCATGGCAATGTCGCCCTCTTCGAACCGAACCCACGTCGCGCCGGCAGCCTGGATTTCTTGAATAAGTTCAAAGTTGATTGGCTTGTTGATCACGGCCACCCGAATGTCAGCGACCGGCACATCCAGCGCTCGAGCCAGCGCATTCAAGTTGGCGGTTGGCGAGTTGTCGATGTCGAGCAATCCCCTAGCCAAGTTCGACGAGACCAACTTTTTCATGTAGTAAACCTCATGACAGTCGAGCATGGTTCCGCGCTCTGAAGCAGCAATTACCGAGACTGCCCCATTGGTTCCAGAAGCCGCTAGCTTCGTTCCATCGATTGGGTCAACAGCGACGTCCCAATCGACTGAAGACCCTTGACCCAGAAGTTCACCATTGAACAGCATCGGGGCTTCGTCTTTTTCGCCTTCCCCGATTACCACGATGCCGCCGAATTCAGAAGCCGAGAGGCTGTAGCGCATCGCGTCTACGGCAGCCCCGTCGACAGCATTTCTGTCACCCTCACCAACCAGAGACCAAGACCCGGTTACGGCAGCAACGGTGGCGGCAAGTAATTCTAGGGTTGGGGTCGGGGCTTCGTGAAGAGTCATTGCTAACATTGTATAAACCACCGCCGTTTCCATTTGAGGAGAACCATGCCTGTAGCAAGTCCAGATCAGTATCTTGAGATGCTTGACCGCGCCAAGAAGGGTGGCTTCGCATACCCAGCCATCAACGTCTCCAGCTCGCAGACTCTCAACGCTGCCCTTGCTGGTCTAGAAGCTGCCGGTTCCGACGGCATCATCCAGGTAACCACCGGTGGTGGCGACTACTGGAGTGGTCCGACCATCAAGAACATGGCTTCGGGAGCTGCCGCTATGGCCGCCTTCGCTCGCGAAGTTGCCAAGAACTACGGCATCACCATTGCCCTTCACACCGACCACTGTGCCAAAGACCAGCTAGACAAGCTAGTTCGCCCGCTAATCTCAATCTCGGAAGACCGCGTAAAGCGTGGTGAAGACCCACTATTCAACTCACACATGTGGGACGGCTCGGCTGTTCCAATGGCTGAGAACCTAGAAATCGCAAAAGAAATGCTGAAACTGACCAACAACATTGGTGCCGTGCTTGAGATTGAAGTTGGCGTTGTTGGCGGAGAAGAGGACGGCGTTGAGGGCGGTATGGGTGAACACCTTTACACCACCCCTGAAGACGGCCTGATGACCGCAGAGGCTCTAGGCCTTGGCGAGAACGGCCGTTACATGGTTGCTCTAACCTTCGGTAACGTTCACGGCGTATACAAGCCCGGTAACGTAAAGCTTCGCCCAGAACTTCTTGGCGAGATCCAGAAGGTTGTTGGAGCTAAATACGGCAAAGACCTTCCATTCGACCTCGTGTTCCACGGTGGTTCGGGTTCAACCCCTGAAGAGATCGCTGAAGCAGTTAGCCACGGTGTCATCAAGATGAACATCGACACCGACCTTCAGTACGCTTTCACCCGCCCAATCGCAGCACACATGTTCCAGAACTACGACGGCGTGCTAAAGGTAGACGGCGAAGTTGGAAACAAGAAGCACTACGACCCACGCGCATGGGGCAAGCTAGGCGAAGCCGGCATGTCAACCCGCGTTGTCGAGGCAGCCACCGAACTTGGTGCTGCCGGCAAGTCGATGTCGCTCTAAGGATTCAAATATGTCTGCAGGAAGCCCGTTCTACGAGAATGGGCTTCCTCGCTTTAAGGGCGAGTATCGAAACGGCAAGATGCATGGCTACTGGGAGTTTTATCGAAAAGACGGCTCCCTGATGCGCTCGGGAACCTTCGATGAAGACGAACAAGTCGGGACTTGGACTACCTACGCGCGCGATGGCTCTGTAGTCAAGGTAACGGAATACTAGAGGCCTATTCGGATTGGTAAGAGTGCACCAATCCAAGTGAGCAAAAAATAAAGCCCAACCAAGAAGGCCAAAAAGAGAATAAAAACAGCACCAACTGCCGCTTGGTCATATTCCCTTTGTGCGCGAGCGGGATAGACAATCCCTAGTTTTTCATTTCGCCTTTTCGTGTCACGTCCAATGCCTCGTGCAGAGATGAAGGTCAGGTAAATAGCCGACGCGAGAGACAGAAGACAAGCTAGAGGATGGGCAATGAGGATGTCAGAAATGTCCTGCCACATATTTCCCCCGATCGACCTTTAGCGCTTCACCTTGTTTGAAGTGTCTTCGCCGGC
>JBJOJC010000048.1:0-3489 GCA_046046825.1 Actinomycetota bacterium
GTTTCGATGTTGTTCGAAATGGTGGGCATGCCTATGGGATCCCATCATTTGACGGAGTTAGCGCAGAAACCATGGGCTTGATTCCGGTGATGACTTTGACTGCCCCGGTTCTGTCAGTCGAAGAAAATGCCGAAGGTTTGAATTCGGTGACAATTGCTGCCGGTTACCTTCACGGCATCCCTGGTTACGCAGTGAACAAGGTTGAACTTGCTATCGGCGGAAATCGCATCCGCTTGGTGCAAGTAGATTCAGAGACACTTACCGCAGTGGGAAACAACACTGTGACCCCTGGAGAAACAGCCTATTTATTTGGCGATGGAACACATGGGGAATTGACTGTTCGAGAATGGGGCGACTTCCTCGGAACACTGGGCGACGAGATTTGTTGCAGAATCAGTCCAACAGTTGAGAGAAAACTAATTTAGCTAGCCTGAACAGGTTGTAGTAGCTGAGTTAGTTCCAATTAGCCAGTCGACATTAGTGTCATCCTTGGTGTTGCTGGTACCGCTGTTACCGCTGTTACCACTGGCGTTCGAAGTGCCATAACCCGTGTTTGTACCACTAACCAAAATTGGTTTATCCGCTTTCAACATGTCGAAAATAATTTTGGCTTTGTCTTCGGTTAGACCCACTCGTCCAGAGTATGGGGCTGGAAGTCCGGTGTGGCTTGGCACCTGGACAAATGTGATCTTGTCGAGGTCGGCATCCTTGATGCTAGATGCGATGGACACCATGGTTCCCACGTCGCTGAGGCTCGAAGATAGTGTCATGTTGCGAACTGCAGCATTTGCAAGCGAATAAAGCTGAATTGGGTTGGTCAAGACTCCGCCGCTTTTGATTTTGCGCATCAGAGAGGTCAAGAAAACCTGCTGATTAGAAATTCGACCAAGGTCTGATCCGTCTCCAACGCCGTGACGAGTTCTAAGGAACTGAAGTGCCTTCATTCCCTGAAGTACGTTCTTACCTTGCGGAAGATTTAGGAAGGTGTACTTATCTTTTAGCGGCTTAGAAAGACAAACCTCTACGCCTCCAATTGCGTCCGACATGTCGATAACGCCTTGGAAGTTGATCATTGCCAGATAAGGAATCTTGAGGCCAGTAAGTTTTTCAACGGTAAGCACTGTGCAGCCTGGGCCACCGTTGGCAATAGTTGCGTTGATTTGACCCATGGACTGCGCAAAATAGGGTGCCCCGCCTTCAGGGTCTGGGCAGCTCGGCCAAGGCACAATTAGATCGCGCGGGAAACTCATTGCCACTACGTTTTTACGGTCCTTGGAAATGTGTACAAGGATGATGACGTCGGCCAAGACTGTTCGATCGTTACCGAATACGGACGACTGACCTTGGCGTGAGTCCGAACCAACCAAAAGAATATTTATGGCGCCTTTGAGATCTTCGGTGCTCGGTGGCTTAATTGCTTGACCATTAGCGTCAACGAGTTGAATACCGTTGGCTTTGATTTGGTTGTTTAGCGAAAAAGCTGTTACCCCAAGGATTCCGAGTGACGCCCCAAGTACGATTGCGGTTGCGCGGAATAGTACTTTCTTGATGCCTACACCCTTGGTTGTAATCGGGTTTGCATGACGTGGATCGACACTCTTGGTCTTAACCAATGGTTTCTCCAGATTTCTACTTGGTTGAAGCTTTCAAAGCTACCTTCATGCGCTAACTCAGTTTACCCGAACGCTGCTTGGAGGTTCCTGAGAGCTCGCTCCAAATCACCTTGACGACACGGCTCGCAGCGAGGCCGTCGTCCTGAGGGTTAAATTTCCTTTGCCATTCGTTGTACTTCTTTGCGAAAGCGGTTTGACTTGCAGAAAGCGCATTGACTGCTTCTTCGGCGTTCAAGCAGATCGGGCCGGGTGCAAACCTGCGGAAGTCGAAATAAAAACCACGGTCTGATTCGTAATCTTCAATGTCAGGGGTGAGGAAGATCATCGGTTTTCCGGTGACCGAGTAGTCGAACATTACAGATGAATAGTCGGTGATCAAGATATCAGCGGCAATGAATAGTTCAGCTATGTTCGGGTAAAACGTGACGTCGACAGTGCTTTCGGACGCGCGCTTTTGATGAGAGGCATGTGTGTTGCTGTGACCACGGTAAAGTAATTTGAAGCCTGCAGGCAGTTCAGAATGTTCGTTCAGGTAGTTAACCGATTCCCAACCACCTTGCGCTCCTCGAGTGGTATCGCGCCAGGTTGGTGCATAAAGCACTAGTTTGAGGTTCGGGTCGTTGACTCCAAGTTTTCCTCGAATAGTGTTTCTATCCTTATCGGTGACTTTGAATAGACTGTCGTTTCTTGGGTAGCCAAGTTCGAGGACCTTAGCTTTGGTTCCGAAGGCTTTGGGGAAGATTTCACTACAAAAAGGGCTGGGCGAAATTAGGTAATCCCAGTAACTCGCTTCCCGCATCATCGTTTGCTGATAGACGTTAGAGGTGCGATCGTTCTTGATGTCTTTGCCGATCATTTTAAGCGGAGTGCCGTGCCACGTTTGGAGGTAGGTCTGGCCACTGCGCTTTCTAAAGTAAGCCGGGAAATTTGCATTGTTTACCAGGTATTTGGAGGTAGCTAAAGCACGGTACCAGGCTGGTGTTCCATGAATGAGGCCTACCATTCCACTTGGGACCGGAAGTTCTGGCGTTCTTATTGACCAGTTCAAGGTGAGATTTGGGTGGCTCTTTTGTAACTCGAGAGCAATTTCCAGAGGGCTGTCGCCCACCTGTTTTCCAGAGAATGCCTCAAACAATACGGCATCTTTTAATGGTTTAGAAAGGTGTCCGGTGTAATGCACTCGACGGGAAACCCTTTGGAGCGCGTTACTAAATTTCCGGACGATATTCACATCATCGAGCCTATTACCGCTTTCGTAAAATAAACTCTGAATACCCCTAGCGAATGGTTTCCAATTTTGAATCTTGTAGCGAAAGTGGCTCTCAAAGCTGGGAGCACACTCACCAGAATTGGCCACCTGTTGGCCAAGTCGAACGTCCAAGACAATTCTTTTGAAACGCTGCTCGAAGGCAAAGAGTATCCCTTCGGCGTATTCATCGATGCATCGGTCAAGGGGCTATACCAACTGAAGATGTGGCTGGCCCCTTTAGAAGCGATTGGCCAAGACTTTTTCATTATTACTGGCCGGAAAGAACTGGTTCCAGAAATTCAAAAAATTTCTAAAAGGCCTACCTTTGTGGTCGGTTCCGCTCAAATTAGCCGCTTAGCAAAAGTTCCAGGCCTCAAAACGTGGATTTTCGTTAACAACTCTCCCCGCAATTCCGACTTAGTTCGCTTCCCTCAGTTCACTCACATCCAGTTGATGCACGGCGATAGCGAAAAAACTGCCAGCTACAATCCTGTCAATGGGATGTACTCAAAGATTTTTGTTGCGGGCCAAGCGGGAATTGATCGTTACGCGCGCAACGGAGTGAAAATTTCTTCAGAAAAGTTCGTAAAGGTGGGACGCCCCCAGTTGGCTGACATGAAGGTTGGC
>JBJOJC010000049.1:0-4881 GCA_046046825.1 Actinomycetota bacterium
GAAATTTTCACCAAGTCCGGTTTCGGCACAATGGTTTTTCCGAGCGAGAACTAAGAGAGAGAAATTATGGTTCGCCACTTCCTAAAAGACGACGACATTTCTTCGGCCGAGCAAGCTGCCATTTTGGACCTTGCCAGCGAAGTCAAAGCTGCGCCTTATAAGTACCGCCCGTTTGATGGCCCAAAAACTGTTGCTCTTATCTTCGACAAGACTTCAACTCGCACTCGAGTTTCATTCACGGTTGGAGTGGCTGATCTCGGCGGCAACCCGATGGTCATCGATACCGGTTCGAGCCAGATGGGCGGTAAGGAATCAGTTGCCGACACCGCACGAGTTTTGGAGCGTCAGGTAGCTGCGATTGTTTGGCGCACCTATGCCCAAGCCGGCCTCGATGAAATGGCGGCTAACTCGACTGTGCCGGTCATCAACTCGCTTTCCGATGACTACCACCCGTGTCAGATTTTGGCAGACCTGCTCACCATAAAAGAGCACAAAGGTTCACTTGCCGGTCTCTCGATTGCCTATGTCGGCGATGCGGCGAACAACATGGCAAACTCCTACCTAATTGGTTGCGCCATGGCTGGAATGCACGTTCGCGTCGGAGCGCCGGAATCATATGCTCCAGCTGCCCACATCGTTCGTCGCGCGGAAGAGATCGCCTTAGCTAATGGTGGCTCCATAGCCGTTTATGGGAATCCTGAGGAAGCCGTTTCCGGCGCCGACGTGGTTACCACTGACACCTGGATTTCGATGGGGCAAGAGTCGGAGAAGCAACAGCGCATCGACGCTTTCGCCGGATACACAATCGATTCAGCGCTAATGGCTCGAGCGAAAGACGACGCAATCTTCCTGCACTGTCTTCCTGCCTACCGTGGCTACGAGGTTTCGGCCGAAGTAATCGACGGACCTCAGTCGGTTATCTGGGACGAAGCAGAAAATCGTTTGCACGCGCAAAAGGCTCTGATGATTTGGCTAACCCAGCAGAATGCTTGAAACCGCTCGTCTGATTCTCAGGCCGCTTGAAGCCGGAGACGTCGACGACATCCTGCCGTACCACAGCGACCCGGAGAGTATTCGCTACATTCCTTGGGATCAGCGCGACCGAGAATTCGTGGTGGATTGGCTCACTCGTGCCGCTACCTATCTAGGAATAAAAGAGGGTCAGCCTGGGCTGCTTCTGGCCATGGTCGAAAAGTCGAGTGGCAAAGTGATCGGGCAACTAAATTCCGCGATGGTCGATGCCGCCAACCAAACCGCAGATGTTGGCTACATAACTAATCCCGACTACCGAGGCCAAGGCTTTGTGAATGAGGCTCTGGAAGCACTAATCGAATTCCTTTTTACCCAAGAAAAAGTTCATAGAATCATCGCCGACATTGACATTAGGAATGTCGATTCGATTCGAGTGGTGGAGCGGTTATGGTTTCGTCGCGAGGCTACTTTCGTTGAAAACGATTACCTAAAAGGGGAGTGGTGTTCGATGCATCTCTACGCCCTACTCAGTCGCGAGTGGCGCTCAAACTAGAATTGTTTTTATTTACCTGCCTTAAGGAGCTACATGTCGAATCGTGCTGGTGATGCTGGAGCGCTCTGGGGCGGTCGCTTTGAAGGCGGTCCTGCCGAGTCGGTTGCCGCTCTTAGCCGTTCGATTCACTTCGACTGGCGTTTGGCAAGCTACGACATCGCGGGCACTCGCGCACACATCAAGGCGCTTCACTCGGCCGGGTACCTTACCGTTCCTGAAATCGAAAAGCTCGACAGGTCTTTGGTGCAACTTCTCACTCGCATCCAAGATGGCAGCTTCACGGCTAAGCCTTCTGATGAGGATGTTCATTCGGCTCTCGAGCGCGGTCTAATCGAAATTGCCGGAGCTGAACTCGGTGGCAAGGTTCGAGCTGGACGTTCACGCAACGACCAAATAGCGACCCTGATTCGCACCTATCTTCTCGACGAAGCTGACCACTTGGAAAAGTTGGTCCTTCAGTTGATTCAAGTTCTTACCGACCGCGCGGAAGAAAACCTAGCCGTCGCAATGCCAGGGCGTACCCACTTCCAGCACGCGCAGCCGGTTTCTCTCGCTCATCACCTTCTAGCTCACGCATGGCCACTTTCACGCGACCTCGAGCGTTTAGGGGAGTGGCGCGCTCGTGCACGACTTTCGCCATATGGCGCCGGCGCATTGGCTGGTTCAACGCTTGGCCTTGACCCACACCTAGTTGCCAAAGAGCTTGGGCTATCTGGGCCTACCCAGAATTCCATGGACGCAACTGCGAGTCGCGACGTCGTCGCTGAGTTTGCTTTTATTTGCACCCTGGTTGGCATTAATCTGTCTCGTTTCAGCGAAGAAATTATTATTTGGGCGACCGCAGAGTTTGATTTCATCAAGCTCGATGACGCCTATTCAACCGGCTCGTCGATCATGCCTCAGAAGAAAAACCCGGATGTCGCAGAACTTGCCAGAGGAAAGTCGGGTCGTTTGATCGGCGATCTAACCGGTTTGCTGGCAACCCTCAAGGGTCTTCCGCTCAGTTACAACCGCGACCTGCAGGAAGACAAGGAACCTGTCTTCGATATGGTCGACACTCTTTCTCTGCTGCTTCCAGCGTTCACCGGCATGGTTGCCACTATGACTTTCAACAAGAACCGTTTGGAACTTCTAGCTCCGGCTGGATTCTCTCTGGCGACCGATGTTGCCGAGTGGCTCGTGAAGCAGAAGGTTCCGTTCCGCGACGCACACGAAATCACTGGAACTCTGGTTTCCTACTGTGAGAAGAACGGACTTGAACTACACCAGGTGCCAGACGCTGAGATGGCGAAAATCTCCAACAAGCTAACGCCTGAGGTGCGCGATGTGCTTTCAGTGTCCGGTTCCATCAAGGCTCGTTCAGGTGCCGGCGGCACCGCTTTGCCTAGAGTCATCGAACAGATTTCTCAGTTGCGCAAACTTGTAGTCAAGGCTGGTAACTAATGACCGATCCAGTAGTTCTTGGAACGCAGAGCAATGATGAAACTTTCGGGCACATCCTTGATGAACTCAAGTGGCGCGGGCTAGTTGCTCTCTCAACCGACGAGCAGGAGCTTCGTGCCGCACTCGACGGACAGATCACCTACTACTGTGGCTTCGACCCAACGGCGCCTAGCCTCCACCTCGGAAACCTGGTGCAATTACTGACCATGCGTCGTTTGCAGTTGGCAGGACATAAGCCACTCGCGCTAATCGGTGGATCTACCGGGCTAATCGGAGACCCAAAACCGAGCGCCGAACGCACTCTAAACGACAAGAGCACCGTTGCCGAATGGGTGCACAAGCTCGGTCTTCAGGCCTCGCGCTTTCTGTCTTTTCAGGGTGAAAATGGTGCCAGACTGGTGAATAACCTCGACTGGACCGACCCGATGAGCGCCATCGATTTCCTTCGCGACATTGGTAAACACTTCCGCGTTGGAAAAATGCTGTCGAAAGACGCGGTATCCGCTCGCCTAAACAGTGACGCTGGCATCTCGTTCACCGAGTTCAGTTACCAAATTTTGCAGGGGCTTGACTTCCTGGAGCTCTACCGTCGTTACGACTGCGTGCTTCAAACCGGTGGTTCCGACCAGTGGGGAAACCTAACCTCTGGAACCGACCTAATCCACCGGGTTGAGGGCAAGAGCGCCCACATCCTGGCCACGCCGTTGATTACCAACAGTGATGGCAAGAAGTTTGGTAAGTCTGAAGGTAATGCGGTCTGGCTCGATTCCGAGTTCACCAGCCCTTACGCCTTCTACCAGTTCTGGCTGAACGTCGAAGACGCCGATGTGGTAGACCGACTCAAAGTCTTTACGTTCCTAAGCAGAGCTGAGATCGAAGAACTTGCTCAGGCAACAGCTGACGCCCCTTACCAGCGAGCCGGGCAGAAGCGTTTGGCTTTGGAAGTTACCAGCCTTGTGCACGGTGCAGACGCTGCTGAGGCAGCCATCGCCGCATCAGCAGCGCTGTTCGGTAATGGTGAACTGGAGAGTTTGGATCCTGAAACTTTGAAAGCTGCACTGTCTGAGCTGCCTAATGTAACTGTCGGAGACGACACACTTCTGGCGCAGGCACTACTAGACACCGGTCTGGTCGATAGCCTTTCTGCTGGTCGGCGTGCGATCAAAGAGGGTGGCGTGTACCTAAACAACGCCAAGGTCGAGGATGAATCAGCCACTATTGGCTCATGGATCCCAGGCGGCTACGCTGTGCTCCGACGCGGAAAAAAGACTCTCGCGGGTCTATTCCGCGCCTAAATCAACGAAGTTTCAAAAAAATTCAAAAAAATTCCCAAATGGATTTGACTTTTACCGTTACCTTCTCGTAATGTTTTACCTGTTGCCCAAAGCTTGGAATTCCTGATTAGGAAACCGGCTCAAGTGCACAGACTCCTGGAAATTTCCAAATTGACCCTTGATTGGGCTGTGTTTGGTGTTTTAGGATTGCTTTCCACCTGGAAAATAATTTGTCGAACGTGTTTGACAAAGATTGACTTTGTGGTAAGTTAGAAAAGTTGCTCTGTAGGCCCGTGGAAACACAAACCCGCAGAAGCATCCGATCCTTGAGAACTCAACAGTGTGCACAAAACAATGTCGATGCCATTTATTTGGTATCTGGAACTTGTTCTAGATACCGCAACTAATTGGTTAGACAGATTGTCAGACAATCTGAATAGCTAGATCAAATTGAATGCCACATTATTCCGTGGCTTTCGTAAGGTTTGACGCAGGGAGCTTGCTCTTTGTGTCTTCCAAACTTTTACGGAGAGTTTGATCCTGGCTCAGGACGAACGCTGGCGGCGTGCTTAACACATGCAAGTCGAACGATGAAGCTGGAGCTTGCTCCGGTGGATTAGTGGCGAACGGGTGAGTAAC
>JBJOJC010000050.1:0-10864 GCA_046046825.1 Actinomycetota bacterium
AACCTCAAGGTGTGACAGCGGGTGATCCTGAATTCCGGCGGCCAGATTGGTCATTAGTGAAAAACCGAGCACCTCCATGCCACGCTCGCGAGCGGCAATGGTTTCCAACGCGGTTGACATGCCAACGAGGTGAGCACCCATGCCCTTTGCCATCTGCACTTCTGCCGGAGTCTCATAGTGAGGTCCGCGGAACTGCATGTAAACGCCTTCGTCCAAGGTTGCATCAACGCTACGTGCCAGGTCGCGAAGTCGCGGGCTGTATGCATCGGTCAGGTCAACAAAGTTAGCGCCTTCAATCGACGAAGCCGAAGTGAAGTTGATGTGGTCGCTAATTAGAACCGGGGTGCCAGGCTTCCAAGACTCCTTGATGCCTCCTGCACCATTGGTTAGCACCATTACTTCAACGCCGGCAGCGGCTGCGGTGCGAACACCGTGAACTACTCGACGAACGCCGTGACCCTCGTAGAAGTGAGTGCGAGCTCCCAGCACTAGAGCGTGCTTTCCGCTGGGCAAAAGAATTGAGCGAATCGTGGCAACGTGGCCTTCAACAACTGGCTTGGAGAACCCAGGAATCTCAGTGGCGTCAACGGTGGCAACGGTTTCACCAATCAAATCGGCAGCCTTTGCCCAGCCTGAACCTAGGGTCAAGGCAATGTCGTGCTTGGCGACACCAGTTAGTTCGGCAATCTTGGCGGCAGCAATTTCGGCCACCTCAAACGGGTTGGCTTTTGGATCATCTAAAAGATTGGTCATGGGTTAGATTCTATGGGTGAGCACAGTGTCGAAAAAGAAACATCACATCGTAATTATTGGCGGCGGCCCTGGGGGCTATGAAGCAGCACTCGCTGGAATCCAGCTTGGCGCCGAAGTAACCCTCATTGAGCGCAACGGAGTGGGCGGTTCAGCCGTACTAACTGATGTCGTTCCATCAAAAGCACTAATCGCAACCGCAGAGGCGGCAAACGCGGTTCGTCATGCCACCGACCTTGGACTTCGATTCCACATCGCCGGCAAAGACATCGATCCTCAGGTTGATCTAGACCTGGGTGCCATCAATGACCGCCTCATTCACATCGCCAAGGAGCAATCGGAAGACATGCTCAACACCCTGACCGCTCAGGGAGTTCGATTTATTCAAGGTTCCGGACGCCTCGATGGCAACCACTTCGTAATCGCCACTCACAGCGACGGCAAAGAAGAGCGCATCGAAGCGAAGACCATCATCGTTGCAGTTGGAGCCCACCCTCGCACTCTAGAAACCGCAAAGCCAGATGGCGAGCGCATCCTTACCTGGGTTGACCTTTACAACCTGAGAGAACTCCCAGAGCACATGATCGTGGTTGGTTCCGGTGTTACCGGTGCCGAGTTCGCTTCGGCTTATCGCGGCCTTGGCTCGCAGGTAACGCTGATTTCTTCTCGCGACACCGTTCTTCCTGGGGAAGACCAAGACGCCGCAACCCTGATTGAAGAGGTTTTCCGCCGCAACGGCATGCAGGTGCTCAGCAAGTCACGCGCTGAATCGGCTGTGAACACTGGCAGCGGGGTAGAGGTTACTCTTTCCGACGGAACCGTTGTGAAAGGCTCCCACTGTTTAATCGCAGTTGGTTCGATTCCAAACACCGCAGGTCTAGGTCTTGAAGAAGCCGGCGTTGAGCTCAATGAAACCGGTCATGTGGTTGTGAACAAGGTTGCCCGAACCAGCCGTGCCAACGTTTACGGCGTTGGTGACTGCACCAACTTCTTCCCATTGGCATCGGTTAGCGCCATGCAAGGACGCACTGCCGTGTTCCACACCATGGGCGACGTTGCCGCACCTACGGAACTTCGCAACGTAGCGTCAAACGTTTTCACCAACCCGGAAATCGCTTCGGTTGGTTGGTCGCAGAAAGCTATCGAAGAAGGTCTCGTCGATGGTTCCATCTACAAGGTGATGGCTGAAGTAAACCCGAGAGCTAAGATTGCCGGCATCCAGGATGGCTTCGTGAAGTTGTTCTGCTCAGCTGGATCTGGAACCGTAATCGGCGGCGTTGTGGTTGCTCCTCGAGCCAGTGAACTGATCTACCCAATTGCGCTCGCGGTGGAAAACCGCCTAAACGTTGACCAGGTGGCTAAGACCTTCGCGGTTTACCCGTCGATGTCCGCTTCGGTTACCGAAGCAGCGCGTGCGCTACACCGACCAAACGTCTAAGTTTTTAGTCTTCGATGTCCATCAGGTGGGTTCCAGCCGGAACGGTGGTTCCAACCTCCGCCTTGATGTTGGCAATTGTTCCGGCCTTGTGAGCCTTGATTGGCTGTTCCATCTTCATCGCCTCTAGAACGATGATGGTCTGACCAACTTCAACTACATCGCCTTCGGCAACTGCAATCTTCACAACACTCGACTGCATATCGGCAACAACCGACTTGCCGCTCTTGCCGGTTCCGGCTGCGGCGTGACTCTTGCGCTTTGGTGCTGCACCTGCGGTTGCGGTTGGCGCAGATCCGCCAAGGTGTGCCGGAAGTGAAACTTCGATGCGCTTTCCGTTAACCTCAACCACAACGTTGTTGCGTGGGCTGCCTTCGCCAGGCATATCCGAAATTCCATTCCAAGCAGGAATGTCGTTGACGAATTCGGTTTCGATCCAGCGAGTGTAGATGCCAAATTTTCCGTTTGATCCGATGAAGGCCGGGTCATTGACAATTTTTTCGTGGAACGGAAGCACTGTTGGCAGTCCGTGAACTTCCATCTCGGCTAGCGCCCGACGTGAACGAGCTAGAGCTTCTTCGCGGTTCTTGCCAGTCACGATTAGCTTCGCAACCATCGAGTCGAACGAACCAGAGATAACGTCGCCCGACTGAACACCGGTGTCTACACGCACACCAGGGCCGCCAGGGGCTTTGAACACGTGAACTGGGCCAGGTGCTGGCATGAAGTTTTTGCCGGCGTCTTCGCCATTGATGCGGAATTCGAATGAGTGGCCGCGAACCTCAGGGTCGGCATAGTCGAGCTTGCCACCTTCAGCCAAACGGAACTGCTCGCGAACTAGGTCGAGGCCGGTGACTTCTTCTGAAACCGGGTGCTCAACCTGAAGGCGGGTGTTTACTTCGAGGAATGAGATGGTGCCGTCTTGGGCAACGAGGAACTCGCAGGTTCCGGCGCCAACGTAGCCAACCTCTTTCAAGATTGCCTTCGATGAATCGTAAAGACGTTTGACCTGGTCGTCGGTTAGGAACGGAGCCGGAGCTTCTTCAACCAGCTTCTGGTGGCGACGCTGCAGTGAACAGTCTCGGGTAGAGACAACGACGACGTTGCCGTATTCGTCGGCGAGACACTGCGTCTCAACGTGACGAGGCTTCTCTAGGTACTTCTCAACAAAGCATTCACCGCGACCGAAAGCTGCGATGGCTTCACGCGTAGCTGATTCGAATAGCTCGGCCACTTCTTCCTGCTGGTAGGCAACCTTAATACCTCGGCCACCGCCACCGAACGCAGCCTTGATGGCAACCGGCAGACCGTGAATCTTCACGAAGTCGAGAACTTCCTGAGCGCCTTCAACCGGGTTGATGGTTCCAGGGGCTAGCGGAGCGCCAACCTTTTCTGCAACGTGACGAGCAGAAACTTTATCGCCAAGACGCTCAATTGCCTCAGGGCTTGGGCCAATCCAGATGATGCCAGCTTTGATAACTTCGCGAGCGAACTCGGCGTTTTCAGCTAGGAAACCATAGCCAGGGTGAATTGCGTTGGCGCCAGATTCACGGGCAATCTTCAAAATTTTGTCAATGACCAGGTAGGTCTCTGCCGAAGAGGTGCCGTTTAGTGCGTAAGCCTCGTCGGCTACTTTCACGTGAAGGGCGTCGCGGTCTTGGTCGGCGTAAACCGCTACCGAGCCGATACCGGCATCCTTGGCTGCGCGAGCAATTCGCACTGCAATCTCACCGCGGTTGGCAATGAGGACCTTCGTAATTCTTCGTGTCGTCATGCAGACAAGCCTATTCGTTTGTGGGGGGTTTTAGCGGTTCCAGTAACTCGTATATTCAACGCCAAGAACCTGGCTGAGTTCGCGAAGTGTCGGCAGCGAAAGGCCGATAACGGTGTGGGTATCTCCCTCAATCTTGGAGAGAAAGGCTCCGCCCAGGCCGTCGACGGTGAACGCCCCCGCCACTTTTAGTGGTTCGCCGGTCGCCACGTAGGCTTCGATTTCCCGATCGGTGATGTTGGCGAAGTGCACGGTGGTTGAGGAGGTTTTGCCGGTGGCTGGTGGCATCGTGACCCCGGTTCGGTTGTCAATTAGCCAGTGACCCGAGTGGAGAGTGCCAGAGTTTCCGCGAAGTTCCCGCCATCTGGCTTTGGCAACTTCAGGCTCGTGCGGCTTCCCCAGAGTCTTCCCGCCAAACTCAAGCGCTGAATCGCAGCCGATGATGATTGCGTTTTGGGCGTCGGGGTGGCTAACCACGGCTTCGGCTTTTGCCTTCGCCAACAGCAACACGAGGTCTTGGGATGAGCCAATTAAGCCCATCGATTCGGCTCGTGCAGCTACTGCTTCTTCATCGACACCAGGAGAAATTGTGATCGGCTCAATGCCTCCAGCGCGAAGCAAGGAAAGACGTGCTGGAGAAGTTGATGCTAGAACAAGGCGAGTCACGCCTAGATTCTGGCACACTTGAGAGGTGAATAAGACTGAATCTTGGGTAGGCCGCTCGTTTGAAGTGGCAATTGAAAAAGTGGCGCACGGCGGCATCTTTGTGGCGCGTCATGAAGGCCGTGTGGTGTTCGTGTCTCACGTGCTACCCGGAGAACAGGTTAAGGTTCGAGTTTTCGAAGACGCTGGCAAGGGTTTTTGCCGCGCCGAACCGATTGAAATTCTTCAGGCATCTCCTGACCGCGTTACCCACTTCTGGAAAGAAGCGGGCGTTGGTGGTGCCGGCGGCGCCGAATTTGGTCACATCAAACTTGACCGTCAGCGCGAACTAAAGGCAGATGTTTTAGAGGAAGCCCTTGATCGCTTTGCCGGTTTGAAGCAGCGCGTTGAGGTTGAGGCAGCCCCTGGGGACGACGATAAGAATGGTCTCGGCTACCGCACTCGTATTCAATTGCACGTCGACGAGCAAGGTTTCGTGGGTCCTTACCGTGAGCGCAGCCACGAAGTAGTTCGAGTTAAGACTTTGCCGTTGGCAACCGAAGACATCCAGGAGATGGAGTTCCACCACAAGAACTACCAGAGCGTGGACAAGATCGAAGTGATGGCCTCAAGCACCGGCCAGGTGCAGTGGCTGATCGATAAAAAACTTCAGGGCGACGAACGACTTATCGAGCGCGCCGGCGGGCGCACCTTCCGAATCACCGGTGGCGGTTTTTGGCAGGTTCACCGCAAGGCTCCGGATGTTCTTACTTCTGCGGTAAACAACTTCATTGAAAAAGCTGGCGTTCTAAAACTTGATGCCAACAACCTTGATCTTTACGGTGGGGTTGGCTTGTTTACCGGAACTATCGCCGCGAAGTTCGGTGAGAGCTTGCGCATGACCACGGTTGAATCATTCAAGCAAGCAACCGCGGATGAAACTTTGAATCTGAAGGACCTGCCGAACGTCAAGGCGGTCTGTGAACCAGTTGAGCGTTTCCTCGCGCCTCACAAGGATGAAACCGGCGAAGCCACTGTGGTTCTGGACCCACCTCGTTCTGGCGCGGGTGCCAAGGTGGTTGGGCAGCTCATGAAACTTGCACCGAAGCACATTGTGTATGTTGCCTGTGACCCGGTTGCTCTGGCTCGTGACCTAAAGACTCTTATGGAAACTTACGATCTGGTTGGGATTCGTGCGTTCGACCTGTTCCCACACACTCACCACGTGGAAACGATTGCGAGCCTCGTTCGAAAATGACCGATACGCCCGTCTTATTTCAAGACACCGTAACCGTAAGCATCGTTGATGACCACGATGCCATCCGGTTCGGTTTTGAGGCGATTTGTCAGAGATTCAACTTTGAGCTTTTGGCGCAAGCACCAACGGTCAACGAATGTTTTGAGGCGCTGGAAGATCGTGTTCCGCAGGTTGCGGTGCTCGACCTTTCGCTCGCCGATGGATCTAGCGTTTACGACAATGTGCGTGCCTTTGTTGAGCGAGACATTCAGGTTTTGGTGTTCTCGATTGGCGACAAAGCCAAGAGAAACCAAGATGCTCTTCAGGCCGGAGCAGCAGCTCTAGTTACCAAATCGGCCGGCTTAGAGAAGCTGGCGCAGACCATCTATTACGTGGCTCACGGCGTTCTAATCAACAACTTACAAACGACGGCTGCCATCGACTCCGACGTTGAGTTCAAAGATGCCAAGCTTTCTCCGAGAGAGCGAGAAGTGTTATCGCTTTACGCCTCCGGCTACACCCAGAAGCAAATCGCTTTCGAGCTACACATTGCTCAAAGCACTGTGAAAGAACACATCGATCGCGTGCGAACCAAATACGCCGATGTTGGTCGTCCGGTTACCGATAAGACCGACTTTTTGAAGCGCGCCATTGAAGACGGAATCGTTGACGACAGTGAGTAGCCTTCGTGCTCCGTCGACGTTTGCAAAGGCTCGCATTGAGCGAGTTATCGGACGTGTCTTCTCATTGGCTGCCACGGCCATGTCTTTGGTTCAACTCTTCCTGGTGGCGATTCCCCATCTGAAATTCGGAGATTCAACCTTTTTACTGGTTGGCCTCGGCTTGATTTTGGCGGCGCAATTTTCGGCAATTTTCACTTTTTGGTTTGGCTCAGCAAACACCAACGTTTACCTACTTCACGGAGCCGCGTATGTAGTGGCTTTTGCCCTATACCCCTGGTCGGTGGCTAGTGTCACCGAGTATCCAGATGACTACCGAGCTTGGATTTGGTGGTGGACGGGCACCGCCACTATCGCCATGACCATGTATCTACCAAAATGGTGGTCGTTTGTTTATTTGGGTTTCGTACCCCTCAGCTACTTCTTCCTGAGGCTCCAGCCTGCCGGTGGGCATGCCGATGTCGGTTCAGCCACTCTCGACGCCACCTACATTTCGCTTTACGCACTTGCGGTTCAGGCGCTGGTGTTGTTGCTGCGGGCGGCTGCCGTTGAACTTGACTCGCAAAACGATGCGGTGGCCGAAACCGCTGCAAGGCGAGCAGAGATCGACGCCACCGAGTTAGAACGACAGAAACTTGACGAGTTGGTTCATGATCAGGTGCTAACGACTTTGCTACTTGCAGCAAATGCCGACTCTCCCGAACGCAAAGCTATGGCTGCTGAGAGCGCCAGAGTCGCCGTTGAGCGATTGCAAGCTGCCGCCAGCGGTGAGACCGGTGATTTGCAGGAAATTTCCGTGATCTCGCTAATCGACTCACTGTCAGCCAGCTTGAAACGCGGCTATCCAGAGTTAGAACTGAGCATCACCAAGGATCTCGACTTCACGATTCCGATTTCGGTTGGAATTGCCCTGGCCGACGCCACGGTTCAAGCAATGACCAACTCGATGCAGCACGCTGGCAACAAAGCCACTAGGCAGGTTCGCCTCAAGGCGGATCACCACGGACTAAAAATCGTAGTCAAGGATGACGGTAAAGGTTTCTGGGAATCTAAGATTCCTAAGAACCGATTCGGCATCAAGAATTCGATTCGCCGTCGTGCCACTGCGGTCGGGGCAGAGGTGCGAATTGCCTCATCACCAAGAAAAGGTGCGACCGTAATTCTGAAGTGGAGCCCAAATGCTTAAAGCTCCCCGCTGGCTACTAGCCCTCGTATCGATTTTGTTTGGTCTCTATCACTCGATTCTCGGAATCGCAGCCTGGCGAAGCTATGAGAATCTCTACGTCTTGGCCGCCTCGATTCTAATTTATTTGGGGTCGCTAGTGCTCTCTGTGGTCGCCAGCCGAGGCCTGGCCATCGGCAGACTCTACGGTTTCCTAGTTGCCCTCGGCGGCGTCTCCACGGTTTGGGTGGCTCACCTTGGTTTGAACCCTGGACACACCGACCCTTATTCCACATGGTACGTGGGTGGAATGTCTGCGCTGTTGGGAGTCTTGGCCGCCAGAGGTCAAGCGATTCAGGCGTGGCTTGCGGCCTTCGGGGTTGCCTGGCTCGTGGTTATGGAAGACGGCCTGGCTCGTTTGGGTGAAGTTGGCATCGAAGGCATGGTGATCTTGATTGCCGCAGCTTCGGCCACCGCTTTTGCTCTCAAGCGTGCCGATCGCGAAGTCATCGAATTACAAGAATCAGAGATTGCTGCAGCAGAGGACATCATTCGTTCGGAGGCTGCTGGCCAAGAACGTCGAATCCGCCTTCAGAATGTTCTGGAGCGAGCGCTACCTTCACTGAGTTTTGTCGCAGCCAACAAAGGTAACGTTTCAAAAGAGTACAAGGAAACCTTGCTACAGCTTGAGGCAGGTCTTCGTGATGATATTCGCGGACGCTACCTACTGAACGACAGTGTTCGTCAGGCTGCCTCCGATGCCAGAGACAGGGGAGTGGAAGTTTTGATTCTCGACGAAGGTGGGCTGAGCGACGTTCGCGACGAACAGCTGGAGCACATTTTGGAAAAAGTTGTGGCTGCACTGAACTCGGTCAGTTCTGGCAAAGTGGTGGTTCGATCTCCGCGAGGTGAAAAGTGGGTAGTTACGATCATGGCAACTAGGCCGGGAACGCAAGCACCAGACCTCTGGCTCAAGTTTTAAATAAGGAAAGCCGGTGAATTTCTTCACCGGCCATTTCCCCCGGAGTCTGTAATCAGACTCTCCCCCGAAATCCCGAGCCCCATGCCTCGTTGGATTCCTTGACATAAGTATGTCGTTGGAAAGTGGGGATACCTAACGAATCCGTGTCCACTCTTTGGGGGATAGGCGGTTAGTCCAGTCCTGGTCTGGTGCTAGCCGACCACTGGCCAAAACCCGGGGTTAGGCTTCCTCGCAAGATGGCCGTGTTTCGACCCCAAGTGGAACGGAATGCCTTTGGCGCTCTGGCCTTAGCTGCTTCGGCATCGTTGATGGCAGCATTCAGAACCGCAATCACGGTGGCGAGTTCGGCATCGGTTGGGTTGCCACGCACCACCTTGAGTGCTTGTTGAACTTCTTCTTGCTCACTCATTACAGCGGAATGTTTCCGTGCTTCTTTGGTGGCAAGTTAGCGCGCTTGGTGCGAAGTGCTCGAAGAGACTTGATTACCTCGATGCGGGTGGCAGCAGGCTCAATGATTCCGTCTAGCTCGCCACGCTCGGCAGCCAGGAACGGGCTGGCAACGTTGTAGGTGTACTCGGCGGCCAGTTTGGCGCGTACCGCAGCAACATCCTGACCCGATTCTTCGGCGGCCTTGATTTCGTTGCGGAACAAAATGTTCACAGCACCCTGACCACCCATCACCGCTATCTCGGCGGTTGGCCAAGCCAGGTTGATGTCGGCTCCGAGCTGTTTTGAGCCCATCACGATGTAGGCGCCTCCGTAGGCCTTGCGGGTGATTACGGTGACTAGCGGAACGGTTGCCTCTGCATATGCGTAAAGCAACTTAGCTCCGCGACGAATAACGCCGGCCCACTCCTGGTCGGTGCCAGGTAGATAGCCAGGTACGTCGACGAGGGTCAGGATTGGGATCGAGAAGGCGTCGCAGAATCGAACGAATCGAGCTGCTTTTTCGCCGGCCTCAATGTTCAGCGTTCCAGCCATCTGTGACGGCTGGTTTGCAACGATGCCAACGCTGCGTCCGTCGACGCGAGCAAAACCGATCAAGATGTTTGGTGCGAACAACGGCTGAACTTCTAGGAATTCGTTTCCGTCGACAATCGACTCGATGATTTCCTGCATGTTGTATGGCTGGTTAGGCGAGTCTGGAATAACCACGTCGAGCGCGCGGTCGGCTTCGGTGATTTCGAGTTCCCCGGCACCCTCGTAAACCACGGTTTCGCTGAGGTTGTTTTCAGGAAGGTAGCTGAGCAGGTTTCGGCAGTAGTCGATGGCGTCGTCTTCATCTGAAGCGAGGTAGTGAGCTACACCTGAAGTCTTATTGTGAGTGAGTGCACCACCCAGCTCTTCCATGCCAACGTCTTCGCCGGTAACGGTCTTGATAACGTCTGGGCCGGTAACGAACATGTTCGAGGTTTTATCAACCATGATCACGAAGTCGGTTAGGGCAGGCGAGTAAACCGCTCCACCAGCAGCCGGACCCATGATTAGGGAGATCTGCGGGATCACGCCAGAAGCCATGGTGTTGCGCTTGAAGATTTCGCCGTACTTACCCAAGGCGATTACACCCTCTTGGATGCGAGCGCCTCCCGAGTCGAGAATTCCGATGAGTGGTACACCAGTGGCGATGGCTAGGTCCATTACCTTGATGATTTTGTTTCCAGCGGCTTCACCGAGTGAACCACCGAAGATGGTGAAATCCTGTGAAAAGAGTGCAACCTGGCGACCCTGAATGGTTCCAACACCGGTGACCACAGCATCACCGTATGGACGGTTCTTTTCCATGCCGAATGCGGTTGAGCGGTGACGCACAAACTCGTCTAGTTCAACGAATGAACCTGGGTCGAGCAGCATCTCAATGCGCTCGCGGGCGGTCTTCTTACCCTTTGCGTGTTGCTTTTCGATTGCGGCATCGCCACTGGCGTGAACCGCCTGGTGGTAGCGCTCGCGCAGATCAGCTAGTTTTCCCGCGGTGGTTGAGTAGTCTGGCTTGTCGGCAGTCATGAAGTAACGATACAACCTGATTCGCTGATTACGATTGTGCCAATGGACTTTTTCAAAAGCGCGCAAACGGTGAAACGTTTCGAATATGTGGAACAAACCGGCTCGACCAACACCGATTTGGTGGCCGCGGCAACCGCTAAACCGTCCGAATACCCGCACCTGAGCGTGTTGGTTGCCGCGGCCACCAAATCGGTGTTGGTCGAG
>JBJOJC010000051.1:0-10314 GCA_046046825.1 Actinomycetota bacterium
TCGTTGCCGACTCACGCACCAAGCGTGATGGCCGTGCAATCGAAGAAATTGGTCGTTACGTACCAACCGAGCACCCTTCAATCATCGAAGTCAACTCTGAGCGCGCTCAGTACTGGCTAAGTGTTGGCGCACAGCCAACCGAGCAGGTAGCAGCGCTACTGAAGCTAACCGGTGACTTCCAGGCATCTAAGGGTGAAAAGACCGTGAACAAGGTTCAGGTCAAGGAAGCCAAGGTTGAGTTCGTAATCGACGCTAAGAAGAAGCCAGTTCTACTTCCAAAGGAAGAGAAGAAGGCTAAGGCTGAAGTTGTTGCAGAGGAAGCTCCAGTAGCTTCTGAAGAAGCGTCAGCTGAAGTTGTTGAAGAAGTAGCAGCAGAAGCTGCAGTTGAGGAAGTAGTTGCTGAAGAAGCGCCTGCAGCCGAGGCTGAAGTTGTTGCAGAAGAAGTTGCTGTTGAAGAAGTAGTTGTTGAAGAAGCAGCTGCCGAAGCTCCAGCAGAAGAGGCTTAGTAAAAAGTGCTAGCCGCTGCTCTCGAACACCTAGTCAAGGGAATCGTCGACCACCCGGAAGACGCCACCGTAACTGCACGCAAGACCAACCGTGGTGAAGAACTACTGGAGATCAACGTGCACCCGGAGGACCTTGGCCGAGTAATCGGGCGCGGCGGCCGCACTGCTAAGTCTCTGCGAACCGTCGTCAAGGCTCTAGCCGACGGCAAAAAGATCCGTGTCGACGTGGTGGATACAGATTTCTAATAAAACTCAGCTCCGAGTTGGCCGCCTACTCAAAGCGCATGGCCTAAAGGGAGCAATCAAACTCGAGCTTTACACCGACAGCCCAAATGAGCGGTTTGTTCCTGGTGCAGTTCTGGAGTTGCAAGTACCTCAAGAATCCCCTTGGTTCGGCAAGACCGTAACCGTAACCGAGCTTCGCTGGTACAACCAGGCTCCGGTAATTTTCCTTGAAGGCATCGACGACCGAAACAAAGCCGAATCTCTTATCAAGGCGATTTTGCTGGTTCACGCCGACACCACGGTTCTCCCAACCGAGTCTGATGCGTGGTACGACCACCAGTTGGTTGGTCTGAAGGTTTATCGCAACGACACCGAAGTCGGCGAGGTCATCCGAGTTGATCACCTGCCATCCCAAGACATGCTGATTGTTCGCTCGGGCGAGAATGAAATTCTGGTCCCATTCGTAAAAGCAATCGTTCCTGAGGTCGACATCAAAGCCGGCAAGGTGATTGTTACTCCGCCGCTTGGTCTTTTCGAAGAAATTGAAGAGTAATCATGCGCATTGATGCGGTAACTATCTTCCCTGATTACTTCGACGCGCTAAATCTGTCTCTGCTCGGCAAAGCCCGCGACAAGAATCTAATCCAGTTTGAGGCTCACGATCTTCGAAACTGGACGAGCGATAAACACAAGACCGTCGACGATTCGCCATATGGCGGTGGCGCTGGCATGCTGATGAAACCGGAACCCTGGGGTTTGGCGTTTGACGACCTACTAGACGCAGATGGCGAAACCATTGTTATTTTCACCAACCCTGCTGGAGAGGTTTTCAAGCAGGCAACCGCGCAAGAACTCTCGAACGCCAAACACATCGTGTTCGCCTGCGGTCGTTACGAGGGCATCGACCAGCGAGTAATTGATTACGCGAGCACCAAAGCTCAGGTTCGCCTGGTCAGCATTGGCGATTACATTCTCAACGGCGGTGAAGTAGCCGCTATCGCGATGATCGAATCGATTGCACGCTTGATTCCTGGGGTTATCGGAAACGCCGAGTCTCTGGCAGAAGAGTCGCATAATGAGTCTGGACTGCTGGAATACCCTAGTTACACGAAGCCAGCGTCATGGCGAGGTTTTGATGTTCCAGAGGTTCTCACCAGTGGGAATCACGCCGCAATCGCTGCCTGGCGCCATGCCCAACAAGTTGAGCGCACCAAAGCAGTTCGACCTGATTTACTCAGCGACTAGCAATAGCAGCTGCCCGTATGGCAGAATAGAGAGGTTGCTCATTCCTTGTAGTCTCTGCCGCAGGGGAGCGAATGAGCGAAATACCAAACCACATTCGTTTTTGACCTGCGTGCGAAAACAGAGAGCGATCTAAAATGCACATTCTCGACGTTGTAGATGCACCAAACCTACGTTCAGACATTCCTGAATTCCGCGTTGGTGACACCGTAAAGGTAAACGTAAACATCACCGAAGGTAACCGTAGCCGTGTTCAGGCTTTCCAGGGTTACGCAATCCGTCGCTCAGGCCACGGTATCCGCGAAACTTTCACCGTTCGTAAAGACTCGGGAGGCTTCGGCGTAGAGCGTACCTTCCCACTTCACTCACCAGTAATCGAGTCGATTGAAGTTATCCAGCGCGGTGACGTTCGTCGTGCGAAGCTTTACTATATGCGCGATCTTCGCGGCAAGAAGGCAAAGATCCGCGAAAAGCGCGGCAACGTGCCTGGCAAGAACTAAGTTTTATGACCAAAGAACGTCCCGAGCCGAAAACGGCTTTGGGGCGTTTTTTGCGCCGTGCCCAGAAGAACGTGTTCGTAGCCTTCTTCATCGACGTCATTTCGGTGGTCGGTGCAGCACTAATTCTCAGCTTGCTTATTAAAACTTTTCTGCTTCGCTCGTTCTTTATTCCGTCCGGTTCGATGTTGGAAACTCTTCAGATCAACGACCGCATCTTTGTGAACGAGCTTGTACCAAACGTAATCGCGCCAGAGCGCGGCGACGTGGTGGTGTTCAAAGACCCAGGAGGTTGGCTGGGAACGGTTGAAGCCGAGAACAAAAAGCCAATCATCGACCAGGGTATCGATTTCTTCCTGTCCGCGTTTGGTTTGATTGCTCCAGATTCATCGCAGCACCTAGTGAAGCGAATCATCGGAAAGCCTGGCGACCACGTGGTCTGTTGTTCGCTCAATGAGCGAATTACCATCAACGGCGTGGAGATTGTGGAACCATACATTTCTCCAGACTCGAAGCCTTCCACCAAAAAGTTTGATGTGATAATCCCCGCCGATTCTTACTGGGTAATGGGAGACAATCGTGGTAACTCCGAGGATTCACGCTTCCACGGAGATCTGCCGAACAAGGGTTTCGTGAATAAGAAATTCATAGTCGGCCGCGCCTTTGTGGTCAGCTGGCCACAGAGTCACTGGAAGTGGCTAGACAACTATCCCGATGTCTTCAAGTCTGTTCCCAACAACTGAGGTTGAGCGAAGCCTAGGCTCCGCTCGCTACGTAATTGGCATCGACGAAGTCGGTCGCGGGGCAATCGCTGGGCCAGTGGCAGTTGGAGCGTTCGTACTCGATCTTCATTCCTTAGATGAATCCAGAATTCCAGCAAAGCTACAAGATTCAAAAATGATGACCGAGCGCAATCGCGAATCTGTTTTCGCTGAACTTAGTGCTTGGGAACCTGGGTACGCGGTTGGTTTCGTTGAAGCGGATCAGATCGATGAAAAGGGAATCGTCTGGTCTTTGGCGCAGGCTGCGGTGAACGCGCTCGAGCAACTAAATCAAATCCCAATCGTTCGCGACGCGATTGCTAACCAGCAGGTGCACCTTCTGCTCGATGGAACTCACAACTGGCTGGAGTCAGTGGTCTCTAGAATTCCGGTTACTGTTCGGGCAAAAGCCGACCGCGATTGTGTTTCCGTTTCCGCCGCGGCTTGCCTTGCCAAAGTAACCCGCGACCGACTCATGGTTCAGCTTTCAGAAACCGTGCCCGGCTATCTTCTTGAAGGTCACAAGGGTTATGCATCGGCCGCCCACATTGAAGCGGTTCGCAGACTAGGTCCGAGCGAGATTCATCGCGTGTCGTGGCTCACAAAAATACTCAGCGGTGAATAGTAGTAACTACAAGCGAATAGAATCAGGGAAATGGACGAGAACGACTTCGAAGACTACGAGCGCAATGCCGAGTTGGCGCTTTACCGCGAATACCGAGACTTGGTTGACACTTTCAAATACGTTATTGAAACCGAGCGACGTTTCTATCTCGCCAACGAGGTTTCCCTAAACCGAGTCGATGCCGGAAACGACTTCTACTTTGAACTCGAGATGAAGGATGTCTGGGTTTGGGATATTTATCGAACCGATCGTTTTGTGTCGTCGGTTCGCGTTCTAACTTTTAAAGACGTCAACGTTGAAGAGCTCAGCGGAAAAGCCTACGAGATTCCTAAGGAACTTGCCGTAGGCGAATAGTTCTCCACAATTTACACCTGCCTCGTTTTGGAGGCAATTCTTGTCGCATTGTTATTCAATGCCAACAGCACCGAACCGAAAGCACGTTCTAGGAATCTACGGAGAGCGGGTAGCAGGCCAATACCTACAGTCGCTCGGTTATGAAATTCTCGAGCGAAATTGGCGTTGCTCAATCGGTGAAATCGATCTCATCGCACGCGACAAATCACGCTACGTTTTTGTCGAGGTGAAAACTCGAAACGGGGCTGGGTTCGGTCACCCGCTCGAAGCGATTACCGAAATCAAACTTGGTCGCCTAAGGCGGCTGGTTGGTGAGTGGTGTCGCTCCCGCCAACTTTCTGGAATCGATGTTCGAATCGATGCCGTCTCGGTTCTTGTCAATCGCGGCAAGGTCGAGCTTGAACACCTTCAGCAGGTGTTTTGAGTTGCTTGCGAAAGCCTTATCTATCAGTCTCTTCGGGCTAACCGGTCGAATCATCGAAGTGGAAACTGACATCTCCAGTAACTTGCCGGCGTTCGTTTTAGTTGGGCTTCCAGATGCCTCGGTGAACGAAGCTGCCGCAAGAGTTAGAGCTGCTGCCACGAATTCAAAGTTGCCTCTACCTGGGCGAAGAATCACAGTAAACCTTTCGCCGGCTTCAGTTCCCAAGCAGGGCTCCAGTTTCGATCTCGCCATAGCGGTATCGGTTCTGGCAGCCTCCGGCTATTTCCCAAGCTCTCGCATTGAGGGAACAGTGTTTTATGGCGAGCTAGCGCTCGATGGTCGAATTAAGCCGGTGATTGGTGTTCTGGCAGCTGTGGTTGCTGCCAAACAACTTGGCATCGAAACCATTGTCATTCCAGCCTCGAACCTAAACGAGGTGAGCCGGGTAAGTGGAATTCAAGTATTGGCCTTCGACCACCTAACACAACTGGCTCACGACCTCGGAGTTGATGTTGCCGTAGTTCCACCAAAACCGCTCAAACAGGTTGCAGGCAAACCAATCGAGCAAGCACTTTGCATCTCAGAGGTTGTCGGACAAGATGATGCCATCGCTGCCTTGAAGGTTGCCGCTGTGGGCGGACACCACCTCAAGATGGTTGGTCCGCCTGGTGCGGGTAAGACTATGTTGGCTACGCGACTGCCTAGTATTTTGCCCGCACTCACCGAAGAGCAATCGATAGAGGTTGGTTCAATTCGGTCACTGGCAAAACAAACGGATTTTCAATTGAGTGACGTTCCGCCACTTCAATCACCGCATCACACCGCGTCTCTCGTAGCAATGGTCGGTGGGGGTTCAGCCCAACCTCGGCCAGGGCTAATTTCTTTGGCTCATCGAGGAGTGCTCTTTCTCGACGAAGCGCCGGAATTCCAGTCGGCGGTTTTAGAGGCGCTTCGGCAACCGCTGGAGTCCGGGGTTATCACCATCAGCCGTGCCAGCGGGCAAGCTAGTTTTCCCGCCCGATTCCAACTGCTACTTGCTGCCAACCCATGTCCCTGTGGATTTGCAGTAGGTGCTGGTCGGGAATGCTCCTGCAACGCTTCGGCTAGAGCCAGGTATCTCGCCAAGTTGTCGGGGCCATTGAGCGATCGAATCGACCTTCAACTCACTCTAAATGCCGTCAACGCCAATTTGGTAACTGGGAACACACCATCCCTTGGAGAGACTTCTGCTGTCATCAGGCAGCAGATTTCAAAGGCGCGTGAGCAAACAATGCTCAGGCTGAAAAGCACCCCTTGGTCGCTAAACGCTGAAGTTCCGGGCTCCTACTTGCGAAGGGAATTGAGGCTCGCACCTTTGGTCACGAAACAAATCGACAACGCCTTAGATAACCGCCTAATTTCTATGCGAGGCTATGACCGTTGCCTGCGAATCGCGTGGAGCCTTTCCGATCTCGCCGGGATAGCAAGCCCTGGCGCCAACGAAATCGCGCTGGCTAGTTATTACCGCGGGGTCGAGGTTTGAATCACTTGGCAATTCGCAGAGACTTCGCGGAAACCGATACCGTGGATCTCGAAGCTGCGATTATCTGGAATTGCTTGGTAGAGCCAGGAGATCGCGTTTCGGGCAAATTGCGATCGGAGTTTGGAAGCCGGAAGGCATTGGAAAAACTACTCTCTCGCGACGATTCGCCATTTTCTGAACTTTCCAGCGATGAACTTGTCTCCGCTTATGAGCGCTGGCTTCCAAGATATCGAGTTGATTTACTCGAGGTAACTTTGGCACAGGCTACGAGGCATGACATGCAGCTACTTCTTCCTACTGATCCACACTGGCCAGAAAGCCTGAACGGTCTTGAAAGTTTTGGCCCAACGCTCATTTGGTATCGAGGAAATATCCAAAACTTTCAATCGCTCAACCGGGCTGTCGGCGTCGTGGGTTCTAGAACTATCACAAACTATGGTCAAAGAGTTACGGCGGATTTGGTATCCGCCTTGGCTCGCGAGAGCGCGGCAGTAATTTCAGGAGGAGCGCTTGGCGTCGATGCAGTGGCGCATCGAGTGTCTCTTGCCCAAAAAGGTCTAACGGTATCCGTTATGGCTGGTTCACTCGACAATCTTTATCCTTCCGGCAATTGGCAGTTATTTGAAGAAATTGCTCACCAGGGTCTGCTCATAAGTGAGCTGCCTCCTGGGTCAAAACCAACGCGCTGGAGATTCCTGCAGCGCAATCGACTAATCGCTGCGCTTTCCGAAGCGGTAGTGGTCACCGAAGCCGGCTGGAGATCAGGCTCAATTAACACCGCATCCCACGCCAACGAGTTAGGCAAGCGAGTGTTTGCCGTTCCAGGTGCGATAAGTAACCCGAGTTCGGCAGGCTGTAATCGCCTAATCCGTGACCATATGGCAGAACTCCTTCTAGATGTCGACGACCTTTCGCAAGAACTTGGCTGGAGATCTACAAACTTTATGTACGAGCAGGCTTTTGGGTCCCTGGAACTGCGAGTTCTCGATGTTTTATCGTTTAAAGAGCAGGATTTGGCGACCATTTCAGCAAAAGCAGGTCTCTCCGAACAGGAGTCAAAGCTTGGTCTCGGGGGTCTTCAACTTGCATGTAGAGCAGAGCGAGGCGAAAAAGGTAGCTGGAAACGCACAAAATGATTGGGAAATTTAGGTTTTACCAATTCGTTACTTTGTAACCTACTTTCGGTCTACATTGAAACCGCTTACAGAGTAGATTAGGGGAGTGTTTAGCAAGGAAGCCGAACAGAAGATCCAAGGGCACAGCCCTCGTGAACTGGCATGGCGCAGATTCAAGAGCAACAAGGTGGCAATTCCATCCTTGGTTGTTGCGTTACTAGCGATTTTTGCAGTCGTCCTAGCTCCGGTAATTTATGGTGTTCTTGGAATAGATCCAGAGGCACGCGATGAAAACGCTCTGGATGACCGAGGTGAAGTTCCCGGCGACTGGAACGGAATCAGCGCGGAGCACCCTCTAGGTGTAATTCCAGGTATCGGCTACGACCTGATGGCACGAATGCTGTTCGGTGCCAGAGTTTCATTCCTAATCGCACTTGCCTCAACTCTGATCACCGTTTTCTTGGGTCTGTTCATGGGCATCGTTGGCGGATACTTCCGTGGTCGTATCGATGGCATCATTGGCCGTTTCACCGACTTCCTACTAGCTTTCCCAACCTTCTTCATGATCATTGCTCTGAGCGCACCAACCATCGAGCGCATGGAGAAGTCGGGTCTTATCCACGGCAACGAAGCGCGAATCCTTTACCTAATCTTGATTTTCGCGATCTTCGGTTGGCCATACCTCAGCCGAATCATTCGTTCTCAGGTAATTTCAATTCGCGAACGTGACTTTGTTCTTTCAGCTCAGGCGCTCGGCGCATCAAACTTCCGAATCTTGGTGAAGGAAGTCCTTCCAAACGTATGGACGCCAATCATCATTTACGTGTCGCTTGCGCTGCCAGGTTATCTAAGCGCTGAAGCCGTGTTCTCTTACCTCGGTATCGGAGTCCAGCCTCCAATGCCAACGCTGGGTACCATCATCGCCGACTCAACGAAGTACATGATGAACAACTCGGTTTACTTCTTCATCCCATCTTTGGCACTGATCCTTTTGGTGCTCACATTCAACTTGCTCGGTGATGCATTGAGAGATGCGTTAGATCCAAAGAGCGAGACATAAGACTTACTCCAACCGGAGTAATAAACAAAACATCAACCTAGGAGGGTGAAATGTTGAAAGGCAAGAAAAGCCTGAAGGTAGCGCTAGCTACTCTTTCGGCTGCGGCTATGGCCGGAACACTGCTAACTGGCTGTGCTCCTGCAAACGCCGGAGGTACCATCACGTACCTCACCAACGCAGAAGCTTGGACCCACGCGGATCCACAGCGTAACTACACCGGTATGCACATCGCATGGTTCGGTTCGTACCTTCAGCGGACGCTGACTGCATACGACCGTGCTCCAGAAGCAGCCGGTTCAGCAGTTGTACCTGACCTAGCTACCGACACCGGTCGTGCTTCGAACGGTAACAAGACCTGGGAGTTCACCCTACGCGACGGCTCATCCTTCGAAGACGGTACCCCAATCACCTGTGAAGACATCAAGTACGGTGTTTCACGTACCTTCGCAACCGACGTAATCACCGACGGACCTACCTATGCAATCAGCATGCTAGACGTTCCTTCGGCTGAAGACGGTTCTTCGGCTTACAAGGGCCCATACAGCACTGACGCTGCAAACGACACAGCGTCGTTTGACAAGGCAGTAACCTGTTCAGCTGACCACAAGACCATCACCTTCAACTTGAAGCGTGCGGTCGGTGACTTCAACTACACCGTTACCTACCTATCATTCAGCCCAGTACCAAAGGCTAAGGATGACGGCGACCAGTACGACATGCACCCAGTGTCAACCGGTCCTTACAAGATCAAGTCATACAAGATCAACGACTCGATGGTTCTAGTTCGCAACGACAAGTGGAGTGGCTCTTCTGACCCACTGCGCGCAAACCGTGCGTTCCCAGACAAGATTGTTGTGAAGTTCGGTCAGGCTCAAGAAGTTCTTGACCAGATCATGCTTTCTGACAAGGACAAGACTGCCGTTTCTCTAGACGCACTATTGCCAACCAACCTATCGGCTGTGTTTGACGACAAGGGTGAAGTTCTTGCTAAGTACAAGGACCGCGCTCTAAACGTTTACGACCCATACGTTCGTTACGCAGCTGTTAACGTCAAGAAGCTGAACTGTCTACCTGTTCGCCAGGCCATCTACTACGCGAAGAACTTCGATTCTTTGATCACCCTTGCCGGTGGTCAGGCGTTCAACGGTGACCCAGCCGACGGCGTTATCAAGCCTCTAATGGGTCTTGACTACGCAAAGACTGGTTACGCAACTGACGACAAGGACTGGAAGCCAGAAGGTAACATCGAGAAGGCCAAGGCTCTAATGGAGCAGGCAAAGACCGAATGTCCAGCACTTTACGCTCGTGCAACCGACCCTAACCAGGGCATCTTCTACGACATTCCTGACACCGAAACCAACAAGAAGGCTTCTGCCATCTGGATTGAGTCGATGTCAGCGATTGGCGTAACCATGAAGTTCAACTTCATCGAGCCAGGTAAGTACTACTCGATCGTTCTAGACGCAACCAAGCAGGGCGACCTATCGTCCGGTGGTTGGGCTCCAGACTGGGCTAACGCTTCAACCGTTATCCCTGAGTTGTTCACTGCCGAGGGTGGATTCCCAATGTCTCAGAACTGGGACGACGCAGCTTACGCGGAGTTCAAGAAGCGTTCAGACGCTAACTTGAGCGAACCAAACCGTGAGAAGCAGGGCAAGGAATGGGCTGCTCTAAACAAGTACGCAATGGACCAGATGTGGGTTATCCCTGGTGTCTTCTCGAAGACTCAGGAAATCTGGGGTTCAAAGATCGGTGGTGCCTTCTTCTGGGAGCCACAGGGTTCACTATCATTCGGTGACCTTTACATCAAGAAGTAGTAACTAGTTGATTGTTCCGTGGTGCTGGGGTTCGCCTCAGCACCACGGGCATTCACAAACCATCCGCAAGTTTTGAAAGGAAATGATGAACGGTCTATTGGCCTACATCTCACGCAGGCTAGGCGTAACTGTGCTTATCCTCCTTGCGGTTAGCTTTACCGTATTT
>JBJOJC010000052.1:0-13724 GCA_046046825.1 Actinomycetota bacterium
TCCAATCGGGGTAAACTTGTGGTTTAGACCAGCCTTCTCATTCTACGCAAAACATCTAGGAGTGTCTCTTGAGCGCAGACCAGAGCGAATTTGCAACAGCAATGCGCGGCTACGACCGCGAAGCTGTGGATGAAGCCATTCGTATCCTGCGTAAAGAATTGATGCAGATCAACGGCATCAACGCACAGCTGGTCTCGGAACTACGTGAGAAAACCGAAATCGTTGACTCACTTCAAGCCCGCCTCGACGAAAGCGAAGCCCCGAACTACGCTTCGGTGGGCACTCGAGCCGCTCTTATTCTGAGTACCGCTGAAGAGCAGTCACTGCGAATCGTTGCCGATGCCGAAGCGGAGCGCGTTCGAATCCTGGCTGATCTAGAAGACGAACTTGCTACTCTCCGTGAAGAAGCAAAGAACTACTACGACTCGCTGGTTTCCGAGGCTCAGAGACGATCTGAACGCCTGCAGTCGCAAGCCAAAGCCGACTATGACGAAACACTCAGAGAGGCCAGCCAGCAAGCGGCCAACCTGATTGATGAAGCAACGCGTGAGGCTGGTTCGATTCGCGGAAACATTGCTACAGAAGCCGCCAAGCTTCGTGCCACAGTCAAGCGCGAAACCGAAACCATGAAGACCGAGGTTGCCCGCAAACTGAGCGAACAGCGCCTGGTTGAATTCCGCAAACTGAATAAGGAAGTTAACGTTCGTGCCGCAGAAGATTTGGTGAGTGAACAATTCCGAATTGATTTAGACCTCGAACTAGCCGGTCGCCGTGCGGAAGCAGAGGCCGAGTACCTGCGCAAGCACCAGGAAGCGGTTGCCGCCACCCAAAAGTATCTTGACGATGCGCAAGCTGCTCTAATCACTGCAAAGGTTCGCGCTGAAGCCGCCAAGCTAGAAGCCGAGACTTTGGAGGCAGCCGCCAAGTCGGTCAACAAGCGAACCCGCGACGAAGCTAAGGAAAAAGCCGAGGAAATTCTCGTGAACGCCGAAGCCGAAGCACGAGCGATCATCGGAGAAGCCGAAAACAAGGCTCGCAATGAGGTTCGACGCTTGAAGATGGCAATCGGAAAACTTAACAACGAACGTGACGCCGTTGCAATTTATCTTAGAAATCTACGCTCGGTGGTCGATGCTGCCGAAGAATCGATAGCGGAGTAAACCATGCCAGCAAAGAAGCCAGCAGCGAATACTGATACAAATCGCATCTCGGTTGGCAATGCCTTCGAATTCGGTTTTCTCGGCGGTCTTGGCGTACTTGCGGCAATCTTGGTGGGGCAGTCACTGGTTACTCTGGCTACCATCCTGACCTACATGGCTGCAGCAATCTTCATCGCCTTAGGGCTTGATCCACTGGTTCGGATTTTGGAAAAGCGCGGCATGGCCAGAAGCTATGCAATTCTCACCGTGGTGCTGTCAATCCTGGCAATCGCCACAGCGGTCATCGTTGCTGTTATTCCGAACGTAATTGAAGAAACCGGTGCGCTGCTAACCCACGCCCCCGAACTAGTTACTAACCTCAACCAACTTCCGATCATCCAGACCCTAGACACCCAGTTCAACGGAGCAATCTCGACGGCCATTGGAAATGTCTCAACTTACCTTGCCGACGCCTCGCACTGGCCACTAATGCTCGGTGGCGTGGTTCAGGTTGGAATCAGCCTGGTCAATGGCGTGGTTGGCTTCGTGGTTATCCTCACCCTGAGCCTCTACTTCATGGCATCGTTAGGACGCTTCAAGAAATTCATTTACGCTCTCGTGCCAGCCTCAAAACGACAAACTTTCTCTAGCCTCGCCGAGGAAGTGGCCAGCTCTGTTGGTCGCTACGTGAGCGGACAGGCGACGGTTGCCGTGATTAACGCCAGCCTCGGTTTCATCGTCATGACCATTTGTGGTGTTCCATTCTCGGTGGTTTTGGCTTTCATCACGTTCTTACTTGCACTGATCCCACTGGTTGGCGCCATGTCTGGCGCTGCGATAGTGACCCTGGTATCACTCACCATCAGCCCTTCAACCGCTCTGGTCGTAGGCATCTACTACCTGATTTACATGCAGATTGAGGCATATGTAATTAGCCCGAGAGTCATGAAGAAGGCCGTTGCAGTTCCCGGAGGCGTTGTGGTTGTTGCCGCGATGGCCGGAGGCGCACTGCTTGGAATCATGGGTGCTTTGGTGGCGATTCCGGTGGCTGCATCGATCATCCTGGTACTTCGCCAAGTTTGGATGCCGCGCCAAAACCTGCGCTAAACCGCTATGTGGTCGGGTAGTGGATAACTACCTGGGTTTACCACTCGAACGATTTCATTTAGAACCCGCTTGGTGGCGCTCTCCCCCACCCAAAGGTGTTTTCCACCCTCAACGGCAACTAACTCGAGTTCTGGGATGACCGAGAAGCGAACCTTTGCATCCTCTGGCTGAAGATAATCATCGAACTCTGGGATGAGTGCCACAAGCCTGCGTGGATTACCCGCCCAACGCTCAAGTTCGGTTTCACTGGTTCGGTGCAGTGGTGGAGAAAGCAAAATGCCACCAAGCACCGGCTTATCAAATCCATACTTCAAGACCAGTTCCGTGCCAAAGCTCCAGCCGACCATCCAGAGATTTGGTAGTCCTCGTTGAATGGCAAATTTGATCGCCGCGTCGACATCGGCGCTTTCGGTGATTCCGTGACCAAACTCGCCCTGGCTGGTGCCGCGTGGCGATGTAGTACCGCGGGTGTTGAAGCGAAGCACGGCAAGGTTGGAAAGAAAAGGCAGACGGTTCGCGGCTTTGCGATAGATGTGAGAGTCCATGAATCCGCCATGTGTTGGAAGCGGATGAAAGGTAATCAAAGTTGCGGTTGGTACTCCTGATGCAGGAAGTGCTAGCTCCCCTAACAAGGTAAGCCCATCGGCGGTAACGAAACTAATGTCTTCGCGAATCGAAGGAAGTTCTACCGACGAACGAATTTCGACCAATTCGCTCAAAGCAGTGCGCCCTGAAACTTTGACCAGCAAACGGTGTGAAAGTGTCGACGAGTGTCTAGTCCGCGAATTTCGTCCCAGACCACCAGATGACTCTGGCCGATTGAGATGTTGAGATGACAGTTAGGGCAAATCCAGGTTTTGTCTTCCTCCGCGTTGCGCCCAGTTGAAGCCTGAACCACGTAGGTTACGCCGCGCTTAGTTTCGGTTCGTTTGAAACCAGAACGCGCCCGCACGAGGTCGAGTTCTTCGTGCTCCTGGCTGCCTTTAGAGCGCTTTGGGCGGTTCGAGCGAGGCATTAGTACCAGTTGACTTGATTCGAGTGTGAAAGAGCCGCACAAGGCGTTCCGTAGCGTCCCTCGATGTAGCCCAGACCCCAGTTGATTTGCGTTTCTGGGTTGGTCATCCAGTCGGCGCCGGCAACGGCCATTTTCTTGCCAGGTAGCGCCTGCGGAATTCCATAGGCACCAGAGCTCGAGTTGAAAGCATTCACGCGCCAGTTTGACTCGCGGTTCCAAAGTTTCACCAAACATGAGTATTGGTCGATACCCCAGCCGTGGCCCTTCATCTTTCCGTAGGCGATGGCCTGAACCGTATTTGCACTAGGGATCACCGCAAGCTCAACGAATACCTTGCTGGCTGCCGCCCCGGAAAGCACCTCGTAGCCACCGCGAGTTAGTGAAACCGTTACCGGCTCCGAGCTTTCGGCTTCTTCAAAGTAGTCAACGTATTCAACCTCGGCCGCGTAGGAAGACAGGGTTCCGAAGTAAGGGTCAACCGAAGTAACCAGCGCTAGAGCCGAAGTTAGTGCAAAACCCCAGGTGCGACGTGCTGGAAAACGGGCCACAAACGCCGAAATTCCGGTTTGCTGGAAGAGCACCTTTACCGGCTTCGAGACTCGCGAGGTAAGGGTAGGACGATATGCTTCGTGACGACCCATTTCACCTCCAGCGTGTGTTTGACGCAAAATTCAAGTTTAGTTACCGAAAATTGCCAGCGCCAGACCCAGTTTTAGGGCAGATTCTGCTTCGGACAAGTGTTTAGAACCCGAACCATCGAGGATTTTTCACTAGAGGTAACCCATAACTTGTATTTGCGCTTGACCGCTAGTTGTCTGGCAACGTACTTGCACCGATAGGCAGCCCTAGGTAGAAACTGCGATGCGTCTTTATCGCTTTTAGAGGCATTGGTCGGTCCATCTACCGCCAAAAGATTGAGCGGGTCATTTGCCAGTTGGTATCTGGAAGTATCCGAAATCTTTTGCGCACCGGTCCCCCAAGCATTGCTTAGCGCCACAACGTGATCAATTTGAACCGCCATTGACGTCTTTACCCCGCGCACGAAGTGAATCAATTTTCCGGTGTAAGGGTCGTTCAAATCACCGGTGGCCACCAAACACCAGTCGTACGACTTGCGGGTGATGTTGGTTAGGTCGCGAGTCAGAATATAGTTACGTAAATCGCAGGTACGCGAACCCTGGGCGATACTCCCCCAACCGTCTGAGAAGTTTTTTCTGGCGTAGCCATCATGTGTAGCCATTGCCTTAGGAACGAGCGATTTAGCGAACTTTAGAGCATTAGTAGGCTTGGAAACCTGGGTCGGCTGGGTCGACAAAGCCAGTGAAGCCGAAGTTGGAACTAGCAGCAGGAGTAACAGCAGGCCTGCTGAAACGCTCCGTTTGAATGTGCTCGACCAACCGATCGACGTATAAATCAACCTGCGACTCAATGTAGCCTCCCCGCTGCAGTTTAAATTTCAAATTTCTAATCTCGTCGATGCCGAGTTTCTCTCCACCGTCGAGGTATTCGCCGACGATGGAAACCAATGCATCGACCTGCTTCCGAGAGTAACCCACAGCAAAGACACCAACCTTTGAGAAGCGCTGACGCTTGGCCCTGGCTACTCGGCTTTGCAGAGCAACTCGTGACGCTGTTAGATCAAGCGGTTTAGTCGACAGCTCTCGTTCGGCGAAGGTGTCCTGGAGTTTTTCAATTGCCGCATCAACCGCAGCCGGCTGGTATCCGCCCTTGGTTAGCGTAAATCCATGAGAGCTAAGCTCTCGCCAGTTCAAGGTGTGTGCGGAAAGGTTTGAGTACTGGTCGCGGGCTCTTGCGATTAGGCGATCGACTTCGTCGATTGAGTATCCGAGCTTACCTTTGGCAACTTTCGGGAATGGTGACATGCGTTTTCCTTAGAGCCCAAATACCGTGACGAACACGTAGGTGACTAGTGCGGCCGGAAGGATTGAGTCGAGACGATCCATGATTCCACCGTGACCTGGAAGTAACGAAGACATGTCTTTGACACCGAGATCGCGCTTGATTAGCGATTCGGCAAGGTCGCCGAATACGGCAGCCAGAATCAGTAGCCCTGCCAAAATCACGCCATACCACCAGGCGATTCCAACGACAAAAGTAACCAGAGCAACGGTTGAAATAACTCCGGCAATTACCGAAGCCAGTAGCCCTTCCCAGGTCTTCTTTGGGCTCACGCCTGGAGCCATCTTGTGCTTACCGAGCTTTCGACCAACCAGGTAACCGGAGGTATCGATTAGTGCTACCGGAACTACAAAAGCCAGAACCCAAGCCGGGCCATCGTTGGCGCGCTGCAAAAGTAGAAGCGAAAACGAGATCGTGAGTGGCAGGTAAGTGACCACGAATGCGGCAGCAGCCAGGTCTTTGATGGTTTCGCCAAAAGTTTGTGAAACGCTACGACGCTTTTCCCACAGGATGTGAACCACACGCCAAACCATAAGCGCCACTGAGGTTGCCAGAGCAAAGCCCCACTGGCCCACAACGCCCCAAAAGTAGGTAGCCGGGATAATTAGCACCGAACCAATTACCGCCGGCACGCGAGGCACGTACCAACCTTTTAGGCGAAGCGCCGACGACAGTTCCCAAACTGCGAAACCGATAGCGGTGCCGACTAAAACCAGAAAAAGTTCTTTGACAATCAGGATCGAGAGCAGAAAAGCAGCACCAAGAAGGATTCCGTAGAAAACCGACTTGGAGAGGCTTCGTCCGCCTTCAGGAACCTGTTGCGTAGCCACTAGACCTCGAGGAGCTCGGCTTCTTTGCGCTTCAAAGCGTCGTCGATGGCATCGACGTGAGTCTTAGTAAGTGCGTCTAGTTCTTTTTCAGCACGACCAAGGTCGTCTTCGCCGGCCGCGCCGTCTTTCTTCAAAGCAGCTAGGTCATCGTTACCCTTGCGACGGATGTTACGAATTGCCACGCGAGCGTCTTCAGCCTTGGCCTTGACCAACTTCACGTACTCCTTACGGCGTTCCTCGGTTAGGTCTGGAAGCGAAGCACGGATGCTGTTGCCGTCGTTGTTTACAGTGGCGCCAAGGTTAGGCTCGTCGCGGATCGCTTTTTCAATGGCAATCAGAGCGCTCTTGTCGTAAGGAGTGATGTTTAGAGTGCGAGCCTCAAGGTTCTGCATCGAACAAAGCTGACCGAGCGGAGTTCCGGTGCCGTAGTAGTCAACCACAATCTTCTGGAACATGGCTGGGTTGGCGCGGCCAGTGCGAACCGACGAAAAGTCGTCCTTCGCAGCCTCAACGGCTTTACCCATCTTGTCTTTGATGCTGGTCATGATTTCCGAAATCAATTGATTCTCCTTGTTTCTAAAATTCTTTACGCGGAAACGTAGGTTCCGATAGCTTTACCCTTGATGGCATCGGTGATGTTGCCCTTACCCTGCATCCCGAAAACACGCATCGGCATTTTGTTGTCCATGCAAAGGCTGAACGCGGTCGCGTCGACGACCTTCAGACCCTGAACCAGGGCTTCCTGGTAGCTGATCTTCTCAAGGCGCTTAGCCTTAGGGTCTTTCTTCGGGTCGGCCGAGTAAACGCCGTCGACGCCGTTCTTAGCAACCAAAACTTCATCTGCCTTGATTTCCAATGCACGCTGCGCGGCAACGGTATCCGTTGAGAAGTAAGGCATTCCGGCACCGGCACCAAAGATCACAACGCGACCTTTTTCGAGGTGGCGAATGGCGCGAAGTGGAATGTAAGGCTCGGTGACCTGGGCCATGGTGATAGCCGACTGCACACGGGTGTCAACGCCAGCCTGCTCGAGGAAGTCTTGAAGTGCAAGCGCGTTCATCACGGTGCCGAGCATACCCATGTAGTCGGCTCGAGAGCGGTCCATGCCGCGCTGCGAAAGCTCTGCTCCGCGGAAGAAGTTTCCACCGCCAACAACGATTGCGATCTCGGTGGTCTTGGCACCTTCGGCGATCTCTTTAGCGAATGCCGCAACGAAGTCTGGGTTCACTCCGAGAGTGCCTCCACCGAACGCTTCACCCGAAAGTTTTAGTAAAACTCGACGCTTCTGTGCCATTGCATCCTCCTACCATCCATCCTAGGCGGGCAAGCGAAAAGGCCCGACCGTTTCGGTCGAGCCTTTTCAACATTTTTAGGGTTTAGGCACCAACGCGGAAGCGTACGAATGCAGAAACCTTCAGACCAGCGTTGTCTAGAACCTTAGCTACCGACAACTTGTTGTCCTTTGCGAAGTCCTGCTCTAGCAAAACGTTCTCCTTGAAGAATCCGGTTACACGGCCTTCAACGATCTTGTCGAGGGCAGCTTCTGGCTTGCCTTCGTTACGAGCGGTCTCTTCAGCAATACGACGCTCGGTTGCAACAACGTCAGCCGCGACATCTTCGCGAGTGAGGTGGTTTGGCGAGAACGCTGCGATGTGCACTGCAACATCGTGTGCGGTCTCGTCGTTGTCACCCGAGTAAGCAACAAGAACGCCAACCTGTGGAGGTAGGTCCTTGCTGGTGCGGTGAAGGTAAGCGTCAACCTTGGCATCTTCAACCGAAGCCACGCGACGAAGTTCTACCTTCTCGCCCATGATTGCTGCTTCGTCGTTGATTGCATCGGCAACCGACTTGCCACCTAGGTCGGCAGCCAAAGCAGCCTCTAAGGTCTTGGCGCCAGCTGCAACGACTGCATCAGCAATCGACTCGGCTAGTGAAACAAACTTCTCTGCCTTAGCAACGAAGTCGGTCTCGCAAGCAAGCTCGATTAGGTAACCGGTTCCGCCGCTAACACGAGCAACGATCAGACCGTTTGAGGTGGTGCGACCTTCACGCTTGGTAACACCCTTTAGACCCTTGAGGCGTAGAACCTCCATGGCCTTTTCGCCGTCGCCATTGGCTTCGTCGAGAGCGTTCTTGCAGTCCATCATGCCAGCGCCTGAACGCTCGCGTAGGGCCTTTACGTCTGCTGCGGTGTAGTTCGCCATTACTCTGCGTCCTTCTCTGCTGGTGCTTCTTCAGAAACAACTGGTGCTTCTTCAACTGCCACTGGTGCGGCTGCTGGTGCGTCGGTGCTTAGTAGTTCCTGCTCCCACTCGGCTAGCGGCTCTACCTCTTCAGGCTTCGAGTGCTTTGCCTTTAGACCTTCGGCAACTGCATCAGCAATTACGCGGGTCAAAAGTGCGATCGAACGAATAGCGTCGTCGTTTCCAGGAATACCGATGGTGACCTCGTCTGGGTCACAGTTGGTGTCGAGGATACCGATAACTGGAATACCTAGCTTCTTAGCTTCGGTGATTGCTAGGTGCTCCTTGTTGGTGTCAACAACCCAGAGAGCCGAAGGCTGACGGGAAACGTTGCGGATACCACCAAGTGACTTCTCTAGCTTGTCCTTCTCGCGGCGAAGGATCAATAGTTCCTTCTTGGTTAGGCCGGTCTTGGTCGCACCTGAGAAGTCCATGACTTCAAGTTCCTTGAGGCGGGTTAGTCGCTTCTGAATGGTCTGGAAGTTGGTCAGTAGACCACCCAACCAGCGCTCGTTGATGTATGGCTGGCCTACGCGCTGTGCCTGCGAAGCAATGGCTTCCTGAGCCTGCTTCTTGGTACCAACGAACATAACCGAACCACCAGCAGCAACTAGGTCTTTTACGAATGCGTAAGCCTGGTCGATGCTGGTTAGCGACTTCTGTAGGTCGATGATGTAGATGCCAGAGCGGTCGGTTAAGATGAAGCGCTTCATCTTTGGGTTCCAACGACGGGTCTGGTGCCCGAAGTGCACGCCGCTGTCAAGCATCTCGCGCATTGTTACTACTGCCATGGCAGTTTCTCCTTTTGGCACATAAGTGCCACTCAGTTGTTTGCTCCCGACGGTTGTCGGTCACACCTGGTGTCGCACCAAAACCAACCAGCAAGCTGGACCGAGTGGATTCGATGGGGTTCGACACGCGAAAGTCAACGCCGAAACGTTGCTCCTAAAAGACTACCAGCCAAATTAGCTACTTTTCCACAGATTCTTGGCGACTATGACGATTTCAGCCATTCAATTTGATGATGGTTTGATGAAGCCAAATCGCTGGGCACTAACCCTTCTGCTTATAGCCACAGGAATGCTGCTGAGTTTCATTCCGAAGCCAGTTTCCGCGAGCGCTTCTGACCTCTGGGAAGTTCCGGTTGCCAATCCGCAATTGGTTCGCCAGTTTCTGCAACCCAATACCGACTGGTCGGCCGGCCACCGAGGAGTCGACTATCTGGTTACCGTTGGAGATGAGGTATTTTCACCGCACCAAGGAGTGATTTCCTTTGCTGGAACCGTTGTAAATCGGTCGGTGGTGTCGATTAAGCACTCGAATGGTTTAGTTAGTTCTATCGAACCGCTGTGTGTCTTCGTGAAGGCAGGAGATCGCGTGGAAACCGGGCAAAAAATCGGTTCGGTTTGCTTCCCAGACACTTACCAATCACATTGCGGAATTGATACCTGCCTGCATTTCTCGCTTCGTTCGGATTACGGCTACCTTTCACCGCTGGTGAAGCTTGGTGGCCTATCCCCTAGCCGTCTCAAGCCCTGGGATGGGCTGAACTGTAACCCTCCTTCAAGCGCTCAATGCTGACGTGTGTGTAAATCTGGGTCGTACCCAGACTCGCGTGTCCAAGTAACTCCTGCACCGCCCTCAGGTCGGCCCCACCGTCAAGCAAGTGAGTGGCAGCCGTATGGCGCAGAGCATGCGGACCAGCAGCGCCCACAGTGGTTTCAGAGAGAGCCTGTGCTACCAGCTCATAGATGGCTCTAGGACCAATTCGTTTGCCTTTGGTGTTGAGTAACAACTCAAATGAGGTTTGTGGGGCTACCAGCATCGGCCTAGCCAAGTTGAGCCAACGTTCCAGCGCAGCTTCGCATGGAGTCCCATAGGGAATCACCCGCTGCTTATTGCCCTTACCAGTCACCTGAATCAAACGTCTCGCGGCATCCACATCACCCAGGTTCAATCCAACAATCTCGCTAACACGAGCTCCGGTGGCATAAAGCAACTCAACTATCAGCAGATTGCGAATGGCAATTGGATCGTTCTCGGCGGCAGCCTCCTCTAATGTAGCAAAAACCTCATTCATGGCCTCGCGGGTGGCTACCGTTGGCAGAGTTTTATTGGCTTTGGGCGTTCTTAGTCGAAGCCCGGGATCTCCGGTGATTTCCCCCTGCTCCAAAAGCCAAGCGGTGAAAGACCGAACCGAAGCCGTTTTCCTAGCCATCGAAGATTTGGCAATACCCCGTTCGCTGAGGTTAAACAACCAAGATCGCAACGACTCAAGGTCTATTTCCGCTGGGGATTTGATGCCGAACACCTCAAGGAAATCGGCAAGATCAGCGAGGTCGGTTAGATAACCCTTCACGGTGTGCTTGGAATAACCGCGACCAGCTTCAAGATGGGTGCGGTATCGATCTAGAGCAGATTCGAAAGCCGTTAGCACCTAAACAGGTTATGGCTTATTCAGGGAAATGGCAGGCAACCTCGGCCTGACCAACCTTCTGCAGGATTGGTTCAACCGAGAAGCACTTTGCCTGAGCTTTCCAGCAGCGAGTGCTAAACACACAACCGGCTGGAGGGTTCATTGGTGAAGGCAGGTCACCGCTGAGCACAATTTGCTCACGCTTGCGTTCCAGTTTCGGATCTGGAATCGGCACGGCCGAAAGCAAAGCCTTTGTGTATGGGTGGTGAGGAGTTGCGTAAATCGACGCGGTTGGAGCAATCTCCATCATCTTGCCGAGGTACATAACCCCAACGCGGTCGGAGATGTGCTGAACCACCGATAAGTCATGTGCGATGAAGAGGTATGACATCGCGAATTCATCACGAATGTCAGTGAGCAGGTTAACAACCTGAGCCTGAATCGAAACGTCTAGCGCTGAAACTGGCTCATCACAAACGATGAACTTTGGTCTCAAAGCGATAGCGCGAGCGATACCGATGCGCTGACGCTGACCACCGGAGAATTCGTGAGGGTATCGGTCATAGTGCTCAGCGTTCAGACCAACTCGTTCCAGCAAATCCTGCACGGCACGCTTTACGCCCTCTTCAGGCTTAATCTTGTGGACTTCAAAAGAGGCGCCGATGATGGCACCAACCGACTGACGAGGGTTCAACGAAGACTGTGGGTCCTGGAAGATCATCTGCATTTTGGTGCGCAGTGGCTTCATCTTGGCACTCGAGTAGCCAGATATTTCTTCACCCTGGAACTTGATGGATCCACCGGTTGGCTCGTAAAGCTTCAGAATGGTTCGACCAGCGGTCGACTTGCCACAGCCAGACTCTCCCACGAGCCCTAGAGTTTCGCCCTCCTTGAGCGAGAAGCTGAGACCGTTGACAGCCTTGTTGGTTCCTCGTTCGCGAGAGAAGAGACCTGGGCCAGAAACTGGGAAGAACTTCTGCAGGTCGGTTACTTCGAGAAGTGGCTCGTTCACTTGGTCATTTCCTTGCTGTCGTAAAGGTGGCAGCGAACCAAGTGTCCGGTCTTAACCGCCTTGAGTTCAGGCGAAGTTTCGCACTTGCCAGTCGGAAGTTCAGATTTACGTTCGCAACGTGCCGCAAATGCGCAACCGTCACCCAGCTTGATAAGCGAAGGAGGTTGACCTGGAATAGCGCGAAGACGCTTGCCGTGGTCTTGGTCCATGCGAGGAATTGAGTCGAGTAGGCCAACGGTGTAAGGCATCATCGGATTCTCGTAAAGTTCGTTTACATCGGCGCTCTCAACCAAACGACCGCCGTACATAACGTTTACGCGATCGGCGGCTCCCGCCACAACCCCGAGGTCGTGGGTGATCAAAATCACGGCCATCTTAAACTGCTTCTGAATGTCTCGGAGAAGTTTCAAAATCTGAGCCTGAACGGTTACGTCGAGGGCTGTCGTTGGCTCGTCGGCAATGAGCACCTTTGGGTTATTCATCAGTGCCATGGCAATCATCACGCGCTGGCGCATACCACCAGAGAACTGGTGTGGGAACGATCGCATGCGCTCATCAGGGTTAGCCACACCAACCAGAGTCAGCAGCTCAATTGCGCGCTCACGACTTACTTCTTTAGGAACGTCGTTGTGAACCTGGTGGGCTTCAATTAGCTGGTCGCCGACACTGTAATAAGGGTGCAGTGCCGACATTGGGTCTTGGAAGATCATGGCGATGTCGCGACCACGAATCTTGCGAAGGTCGTCGTTCTCCATACCGATTAGGTCAACGACGCCGTTCTCGGTTTCTAGAAGGACGGACCCGGTGATGGTGGTTCGAGTTTTCGGAAGCAGGCCCATGTAGGCAAGGTTGCTCACCGACTTACCAGAACCTGATTCACCCACGAGTGCTAGGGTCTCCCCCTGGTTTAGATCGAAAGAAACACCGGCGACGGCCTTTACAACGCCATCGGGAGTTTTGAATTCAACGCGAAGGTCGCGAACAGACAATAGAGGCATTAGACCCTCACTCTCGGGTCGATGAACGCGTAAACAATGTCTAGAACCATGTTCATTACAACCACAATCGCAGCGGCCAAAATCGTCGTGGCAACGATTACCGGAAGGTCGATGTCAACCACAGCGCCCAGAGATAGGCGGCCCATGCCCGGCAGGTTGAACACAGCCTCGGTGAGGATGGCTCCACCAAGCAAACCGGCAAAGTCGAGCCCGGCCATGGTCACGATTGGAGCCAGGGCGGCACGCATGGTGTGCTTGCCAAGAATCACTCCATCGCTCAAGCCCTTAGCTCGTGCGGTACGGATGTAATCCTCGGTCGAAATTTCTAGGATTTGGCTCCGAACAAATCGGGTGTAAATTGCCGCGTAGGCAAAGGCCAACGTGACCCATGGCAGGAACATGCTTAGGAACCAGCCCACGATGTCTTCATCTGGGGCGGTGTAGCCTCCAGCTGGGAACGGTGACCAATCGACCTTGATTACCAAGAAAACAATCAGCATCAAACCGGTTAGGAAGGTTGGAAGAGAAGTTCCAATCAGAACAAACGCGGTTGACAGGGTGTCCCAGATTTTGCCGCGGAACTTGGCCGCCACGATTCCGAGACCGACACCAACAATCAGCCAGAGCACCAAAGCTCCGATTGCTAGAGAAAGAGTTACTGGAAGTGCATCGAAGATTAGGTCGCTAACACAAGCGTGCTGCAAGAAAGAGTAGCCGAACGATGGTGCGGCGCAGAAAATTTCGGCGGCACCTTCACCAAAGGTGCGTCCGGCAAAGAGGCCCACTAGGAACACCCAGTACTGTTCGAAGAATGGCTTGTCATAGCCGAGGCGCTTGGCGTTGGCTTCGATAATGCCGGGGTCGTTACAGTTCTTGCCACAGGTGAGCGACGCTGGGTCGTAAGGCAATAGAGCAAAAATTACAAATACGGTAAAGCTAACCGCAAGGAGGATAAGCACAGTTACGCCTAGCCTGCGTGAGATGTAGGCCAATAGACCGTTCATCATTTCCTTTCAAAACTTGCGGATGGTTTGTGAATGCCCG
>JBJOJC010000053.1:0-11307 GCA_046046825.1 Actinomycetota bacterium
GCGTATAGGAATCCTTCACGTAATAGGTCTCGTCGAAGACCAATTTGTTTGTAGAGCCCAGATCCCAAAGTCTCGTAACCGACGCCAAGAGAATTATTGGAATTACGCCAAACCGGTCGGCAATCATCCGAAACCAGGTAACTAAGCGCATAACCCAATGCTATTTGGGAAAATAGAGGGTGATCATTCTTGCGGCAACACCAATTGGCAACCTTTCCGATGCCAGCCCACGGTTAGTGGAACATTTGGTGAGCGCTAGGTACATCGCCGCTGAAGACACCAGAACCACCTTGAAACTTGCTCAGTCGCTTGGAGTCAAGCTAAATGCCAGGATGTTTAGCCTCAACGAGCAAAACGAAGGTGGGCGGCTAGAGCAGCTTGTGGCCATCGCCCAAGACGAAGACCTATTGGTGGTTAGCGATGCGGGAATGCCAACGGTCAGCGACCCAGGGTTTCTATTAGTGCGAGCCGCGGTTGAAGCAGGCGTCGAAGTTATTGCAATCCCAGGTCCATCAGCAGTAGTGACCGCGCTCGCGGTATCTGGGCTACCGACCGACCGATTCACATTTGAAGGTTTCGTTCCTCGCAAAACCGGCGATCGCAAACGTCTCTTTGGGCAACTTTCTGCCGAGCGCAGAACCATGGTCTTCTTTGAAGCGCCGCACCGGATCCACGAGTGCTTGGTTGATGCCGCTGAGGTTTTTGGAAACGACCGAAAAGCAGCCGTGGCGCGAGAGCTCACCAAAAAGTTTGAGCAGACGATACGTGGTTCGCTGGCCGAGCTCGTTTCTTGGGCATCGGAAGACCACAAAGGCGAGATGGTTCTGGTTATCGCAGGCGCTGCCGAGGAATCCGTCGAAGCCGCTGATTTGGTTTCCGAAGTGAAGCAGTTGACCGCAAGTGGCATCGGCATGAAACAGGCGGTGTCGCAGGTAGCCAGCATGCACGGGGTCTCAAAGAGTGAGCTGTATCAAGCAAGCCTCGACTCTCGCAATTAAGATAGAAGAATGCCTAACTCAAACGGGAAGTCGTTTTATTCAACGACACCGATCTTCTATGTGAACGATGCTCCTCACATCGGGCACGCCTACACCGAGGTTGCTACCGACGTAGTAACCCGTTGGCACGCCCAGCGTGGAGAGAACGCTTTCATGCTGACTGGAACCGATGAGCACGGCGAAAAGATTTTACGCACCGCAGCTGCCAACAAGACCGAGCCAAAAGACTGGGCCGACAAGTTGGTTCACGATGCTTGGTTGCCACTTTTGGACACCATCGACATTCGTAACTCAGACTTCATTCGAACCACCGAACCACGCCACGAGAAAAACGTGCAGAAGTTTTTGCAGCACCTTTACGACACCGGTTTCATCTACCAGGGTTCTTACGAAGGTAACTACTGCGTTGGCTGTGAGGAATACAAAACCGAAGCCGACCTGATTGACGGCGAAGGCGCTTTTGAAGGCCAGCCAGTTTGTGCCATTCACTCGAAGCCGGTTGAGAAACTAAAAGAGACCAACTACTTCTTCAAGCTCAGTGAATTCCAAGAGCCGCTGCTCGATCTCTACGCCCAGCAACCAGATTTCGTGGCTCCGGATTCAGCACGCAACGAGGTTGTTTCGTTCGTTCGCCGTGGGCTAGATGATCTTTCAATTTCTCGCTCCAAAGAAAAGTTCGACTGGGGCATCGACATCCCTTGGGATGACAGCCACATCACCTACGTTTGGTTCGACGCACTTTTGAACTACATCACGGCCATCGGTTACGGCGAAGACGAAGTCAAGTTCCAGTCACTGTGGCCAGCCAGCCTTCAGGTCGTTGGTAAAGACATTCTTCGTTTCCACGCGGTGATCTGGCCGGCCATGTTGATGGCAGCCGGTCTTCCAACTCCGCGCCAAGTTTTCGGCCACGGTTGGTTGCTGGTTGGCGGCGAAAAGATGTCGAAGTCGAAGCTCACCGGTATCGCTTCGGAACAGATCACCGACACCTTCGGATCGGACGCCTTCCGCTACTACTTCATGAAGGCAATTGCTTTCGGCCAAGATGGTTCATTCTCATGGGAAGACCTTTCGGCCCGTTACCAGGCGGAACTTGCGAACGGTTTTGGAAACCTCGCTTCGCGTGTGTTGGCGATGGTTGGTCGATACTTCGACGGCGTGATTCCGGCTCCAGCCGAATACTCGGATGCCGATAAGGCAATCATCGAAGTGGCTTGCAAGGCCACCGAAGACGCCGACGCTGCCATCGAGCGCGTTGCCATTCAAGATGCAATTAATAGCATCTGGACCTTAGTTGATGAGCTAAACAACTACATCACCGTGCAGGAACCTTGGGTTTTGGCAAAGACCGAAGAAAACCGCGAACGTTTGGCCACAGTGCTCTACGTTTGCTCGGAAGGCCTCCGCACTCTTTCGGTGTTGCTGGCTCCGGTTATTCCTAAGGCAACCGGCAAGCTCTGGGCCGCAGTTACCGGTGGTTCGCTTGGTGCACTAGACGATGCCACCCTGGCTTCAGCCGCCGAATGGGGTGTGCTTCCAGCTGGAACTAAAACCTCAGAACTAGAGCCTCTTTTCCCACGAATCGAAACCGAAACCGAAGGTAAGTAGTGAGCTACCCGCCACTACCTGAAGCGCTTGAGGTTGCCACCTACGACAACCACACTCACTTCGACATCGCCTACGGTGACGAGGCGCTGAGCACTCAGCAGCAACTCGACAAGGCTGCGTCAGTTGGCATCAAGGGTGTCGTTCAAGTTGGCGTAACTTTGCAGACCAGTAAATGGTCGGCCGAGTTGGCGGCCACTGAATCGCGTGTTTTAGCTGCCGTTGCACTTCACCCAAACGAGGCTCCCGAATACGGAACTCTTGCCAAACTCGATGAGGCTATCGCGGAAATCGCCTCGCTAGCGGCTCAGCCTCGCGTGCGAGCAATTGGTGAAACCGGCTTGGATTACTTCCGCACCGAAGGCGAGGCGGCACTTGCTTTGCAGCAGCACTCGTTCGAAGAGCACATTCGTATTGCCAAGGAAAACGATATCGCGCTGATGATTCACGATCGCGATGCCCACGAACAGGTCGTCGCAACTCTGAAGCGCGTGGGTGTGCCGAACAAGGTGGTTTTCCACTGCTACTCGGGTGATGTTGACTTGGCTCAAATTTGCATCGACAACGGCTGGTACATGTCGTTCGCTGGCAATATCACCATCAAGCGAAACGAGCACCTTCGTAACTCGCTCGCCATGGCACCCAAAGAGTTGATTCTGGTTGAAACCGATGCACCGTTTCTAACGCCAGAACCATTCCGCGGACGACCGAATGCGAGCTACCTGGTTCCGATCACCGTGCGCAAAATGGCTGAGGTTAGAAGCGTTGACGTGAATGAACTTTCAGCACAACTAGCCGAGAACACCGAAACCGTTTACGGGTCGTGGATCTAATGGTTGAACTTCTAGGCGGCGCCGACATTCGGGCACTGGCCGATTCTCTCGGGGTAGTGCCAACCAAGAAACTTGGACAAAACTTCGTTACCGACCCAAACACCATTCGCAAGATTGTGGCATCGGCCAAACTCGATTCAAACGAAACCGTCGTTGAAATTGGTCCTGGTTTGGGTTCGCTCACCCTAGGTCTACTCGAAGTGGTTGATCACGTTATTTCGGTGGAAATCGACGCCAAGATGGCGGCCGCCATTGAGCAGACCGTTGCGAAGCGTGCCGTTGGTCGCAAGTTTTCACTGGTCACCCAAGACGCGATGAAGGTTACCGAATTGCCGGCGGCACCAACCGCACTGGTTGCCAACCTTCCCTACAACATCTCGGTTCCAGTGCTCTTGCACTTCATCGAAACGTTTCCATCACTTCGTCATGGTTTGGTTTTGGTGCAGTCGGAGGTTGCTCACCGCTTAGCCGCAAAGCCTGGAAGCAAGGTTTACGGCGGACCTAGCGCAAAGCTGGCATGGTGGGCGGATGCCAACTTGGCTGGAAATGTAAGTCGCAGCATCTTCTGGCCAATCCCAAACGTCGATTCTTCGCTGGTCTACTTCGCCAAGCGCGACGAGCCAATGGGTAGCGAAGATTTGCGAATCAAGACCTTCGCCGTTATCGATGGAGCTTTTTCACAAAGGCGCAAGACCCTCAGGCAGGCACTTGCCGAGCTAGCGGGTTCCCCGGTACTTGCCGAAGAACTCTTGGTGCGCGCGGGTGTCAGCCCTCAAGCCAGAGGCGAGCAGTTGGTCATCGACGACTTTATCAAGATTGCGCAGCAGTTATGAACGAGCTTCCTCCACCGAGCCCAGGAATCGGACGCGATAAAGACATCATCACCCTCAACCTGGCTTTTGAATTCTCCGCAGAAGCACCGAGACTTTTTGCAATCATCGGCGACGAAGGTCAGTGGCCAGAAGAACTTTCGCCAAGAATCCTGAAGAGCCAGCCAAACTCAAAAATCGTGGCAGCTCTTTCCGACTTCACGAGGCTCGAGTTCAATTTCACGTCGCACTCAGCCAGCTGCGAGGTTACGTTGTTCCACGATCTAATCAAGAGCAGCGATGCCCGAAATGAATACGTAAGGATTTGGAATGACTGGTTCCAGGTTCTAGCCAATCGAGTTTCTCTATGATTACCGCAAGTGCTCCGGGGAAGATAAATCTCTATTTTGCGGTTGGTCCGAAGCTTGCCAACGGTTATCACGAAGTATGCAGCGTTTACCTAGCCCTGAACCTGCGCGAAAAAGTTTCGGTGGAACGTTCGGTTGAACTAAGCATCGGGGTTTCAGGTTCCCTTTCCCAAGAACAATTGGCAGGCGTTCCCAAAGACGAGAGCAATTTGGTTGTCTCGGCTGGACGTTTGGTCACCGACGAAACTCTTCGGTTTGAAATCGAGAAACAGGTTCCCGTGGCAGGTGGCATGGGTGGAGGCTCGGCCGATGCCGCAGCGGCGCTTCTTGCAACGCAAAAGTTGATTGGTAATTCTGCTGGGGTTGAAGCCGTTTCACTGGGCGCCGACGTTCCGTTTGCACTTCTAGGCGGAGTTGCCCTTGGCGTTGGCGTTGGGGAAAAACTTACACAGCTTGAGATGAACACCGAAATTTTCGTGGTTCTGATTACCAGCAATTCTGGGCTTTCAACCCCAACCGTTTACAACCGCCTCGACGAACTGCGCGAACAAGATGATTTGGTTCCGGAATTCACTCCACCGCTCCCAACCGAATTGATTGAAGCGTTGTCGTCGGGTGACATTTACGCAGTCGCCAGACTGGCGAATAACGATTTACAGCGGGCAGCTCTATCGCTAAAGCCTGAATTACAAGAAACCATCGATCTAGCGCTGAACGCCGGCGCACTCACCGCTCTGGTGAGCGGGTCTGGTCCAACCGTGTTTGCCCTTACTGATTCGGAAGACAAGGCTCAGCAAATTGCACAGACTTTTGGCCCGGAGGCGTTGGTAACCTCTGGACCATCTGTCGGGGCAAGGTTGGAAAAATAATGGCTCACCTGCTCGGCGCTGAAACGATAAGTCTAGAATTCCCAACTAAAACCGTTTTCGACAACGTAACCGTTGGCCTCAACGAGGGCGACCGAATTGGTGTGGTTGGTCGAAACGGCGACGGCAAGTCAACGCTGTTGAAGCTTCTTGCCAAGACGTTTGAGCCCGATTTTGGACGCGTCACCTATCGCGGTGGTCTAAAGGTCGGCATGCTTACCCAGGTCGATTCGTTCGAGGGTGCCACCACAATCGGTGAGGCCGTAGTTGGCCACCGCCCTGAGCACGAGTGGGCAGGAGACCCAAAGGTTCGCGACGTTTTGGCGGGGCTTTTGGGCGATCTCGACTGGTCGAAAACCATTAGCGAACTTTCCGGCGGTCAACGTCGACGAGTTGCTTTGGCAGCGCTACTGGTTCAAGACCTAGACGTGCTGATGCTAGATGAGCCCACCAACCACCTCGACGTAGAAGGTGTGGCGTGGCTGGCGGATCACCTAAATCGTCGCTGGTCGGCAACCCAGGGTGGATTACTCGTGGTAACTCACGACCGCTGGTTCCTAGATGCGGTTTGCAATTACACCTGGGAAGTTCACGATGGAATCATCGAGCCATTCGAAGGTGGTTACGCCGCCTACATTCTTCAACGAGTAGAGCGCGATCGAAGCGCTGCCGCATCCGAGTCGAAGCGCCAGAACCTGCTCCGCAAAGAATTGGCCTGGCTTCGCAGAGGTGCGCCGGCGAGAACCGCTAAACCAAAGTTTCGAATCGACGCCGCCACCGAACTGATTTCGAATGAACCCAACCCGCGAGACTCCGTGGCACTGAGCAAGTTGGCAACTACCCGTCTGGGCAAAGACGTTCTCGATGTCGAAGATCTTTCTTATGAAATCGCCGAACGCACTTTGCTACACAACGTCACCTGGCGATTGGGTCCTGGCGACCGATTCGGACTCGTGGGGGTTAACGGAGCCGGTAAAACAACTTTGCTGAAACTTCTAACTGGCGAACTAAAGCCAACCGCCGGTCGCGTGAAACGCGGCAAGACCGTGCAGGTGGCTGTGCTCACCCAGGATGTGAAAGAGCTCGACGAATTCGCCGAAGAGCGAATCTTTGAACTCATTGCTCGCGAGAAAACTACCTTCGTAGTAGATAAGACCGAAGTGTCAACAACCCAGCTGGTGGAACAACTTGGTTTCACGAAGGCTCAGTTGCAAACTCCAATCGGTGAATTGTCTGGCGGACAACGTCGTCGTTTGCAGTTTCTACGCTTACTTTTTGGTGAGCCAAACGTTCTGATTTTGGATGAGCCAACCAACGATCTCGACACCGACATCCTGACCGCGATGGAACACCTGCTCGACTCCTGGCCTGGAACTCTGATCGTGGTTAGCCACGACCGATACCTTCTGGAGCGAGTAACCGACCAGCAATACGCCCTACTCGGCGACGGATCACTTCGACACCTCACCGGCGGCATTGAACAGTACCTGAAGTTGCGTTCGGCAAGCCTCGGATCTAAAGAGGTTGCTAAGCCGGTGGTTCAGGTTTCCGAAGGACTCAGTGGTGCAGCTCTTCGCGACGCCGAAAAGAACCTCTCACGAATCGAGCGAGCACTCGAAAAAATCGCAGCTGAGGAAGCCCTCATTCACGGCAAAATGGCCGAACATGACCAGGGTGACTTCGAAGGTTTGTCGAAGTTAGTGGCAAAGCAGAGCGAATTGAACCAAAAACGTGAAGATTTAGAGGCCGAGTGGCTAGAAACATCCGAATCCATCGGTTAGTTTCTGGCAAACTAGAGGGGCAGCCCTTTTGGGTCGCGGTCCGCTCTAGTGTAACGGCAGCACGGCGCTCTTTGGAGGCGTTCGGTATAGGTTCGAATCCTATGGGCGGAGCGTAAGGAGAGTGTATGAGTAACAAGTTCGCAGTAATCGTTCTGGCGGCTGGTTCCGGCACTCGCATGCGCTCGAAAACCCCAAAGGTGATGCACGAACTGGCCGGTTTGCCTCTGCTCGGCCACGCACTTTCAACTGCCACCGCTCTAGGTGCAGATCACGTAATCCCGGTGGTTCGTCATGAGCGTGAACGCATTGTGAATTACATAAACACCTTCTACCCAACAGCCCAGGTTGCCGACCAAGACGACATTCCTGGAACTGGCCGTGCGGTTGAGTGCGGCCTAGAAAAGCTCGACGCAAACTTCGACGGAACCGTTGTGGTCACGAGTGGCGATGTTCCGTTGCTTGATGTGGCAACTCTTCAGCTGATGGTTGAGGCGCATGTTGAAGGCGGGTACCACGCCACCGTGCTTTCATCGATTGCCGAAAACCCAACCGGTCTAGGACGAATCATTCGAAACCAAGGCGATGAATTCGTAGGCATTATTGAACACCGTGATGCCACGGCCGAACAGCAGGCAATCACCGAAGTCAATGCCGGAGTTTACGTTTTCCATGCTCCATCACTTCGCGAAAAGTTGGCGGCGGTTGGCATGGACAACGCTCAGCAGGAAAAATACCTAACCGACGTGGTTGCCGCATTGGCGTCCGAGGGCGGCAAAGTTCAAGCTCTAACCGTAAACGACAACTGGCTGGTTGCTGGCATTAACGATCGCGTACAGCTCGGCGAAGTAACCGCAGAGCTCAACCGTCGCCTTTGCCAAGCCTGGCAACGTTCTGGCGTGACCATTCTCGACCCTGCGAGCACCTGGCTCGACATCACTGTTTCGCTTGGCGAAGACGTCACCGTTCTTCCTGGCACCATACTTCGCGGTTTCACCTCGATCGGCGCTGGCTCAACAATCGGCCCGGAAGTTCAGATGACCGACACCCAGGTTGGCGAAAACGCCACCGTTGTCAAAGCCCACATCACCGGTTCAAAAATTGGCGACGGCGCAACCGTTGGTCCTTTCGCTTTCCTTCGTCCTGGCACCGACCTCGGCGCCAACGGCAAAATCGGAACCTTTGTTGAAACCAAGAACGCCAAGATTGGCGCGGGCAGCAAGGTTCCTCACCTGAGCTACGTTGGCGATGCCGAGATCGGCGTTGAGTCAAACATCGGAGCCGGCACGATTTTTGCTAACTACGACGGCGTAAACAAGCACCGAACAGTAATCGGTTCACATGTTCGCTCTGGGTCTCATAACACCTTCGTTGCTCCAATTACTATTGGAGATGGAGCCTACACAGCGGCCGGCACAACCGTTCGCAAAGACGTTGCTTCAGGAGATTTGGGAATGAACGTTACCCCGCAGCGAAACATCGCCGACTGGGTTCTTCAGAACCGTCCAGGAACTAAGGCAGCACAAGCTGCCGAACAGAACAAAAACTAAAGAAACTCGGGAGCCCATGGTGAGCAAGATAACTATCAACGGACAGAAACGCCTTGCACTCCTGAGCGGCCGCGCACACCCGCAGCTAGCTGCCGATGTGGCCAAGATTCTTGGCACCGACGTAATTCCAACCACTGCTTACGACTTTGCAAACGGCGAAACCTTTGTTCGTTTCGAAGAGTCGGTTCGCGGAGTTGACGCCTTTGTCATTCAGTCTCACCCGTACCCCATCAACCAGTGGATCATGGAGCAGCTGCTAATGGTCGACGCTCTAAAGCGTGCCAGTGCCAAGCGCATCACCGTTGTTGCACCATTCTTCCCTTACGCCCGCCAAGACAAGAAGCACAAGGGGCGTGAGCCAATCTCGGCCCGCCTAATGGCAGACCTGTTCGCTGCTGCCGGCGCAAACCGAATCATGTCGGTTGACCTGCACACTCCTCAGATCCAGGGTTTCTTCAACGGGCCGGTAGACCACCTATGGGCGCTTCCAACCTTGGCTGATTTCGTTGCTGAGAAGTGGGGCCACGAAGACCTAACCGTGGTTTCACCAGACTCCGGACGCGTTCGTGTAGCCGACATCTGGGCCGACCGACTAGGCGCTCCTCTGGCAATCATTCACAAGCGTCGCGACCCTGATGTTCCAAACCAGGTTTCGGCGCACGAACTGGTTGGCGACGTAAACGGCCGCACCTGTCTCCTCGTCGACGACATGATTGACACCGCAGGAACGATCGTTGCCGCAGCAGCTGCACTGAAGAAGAACGGCGCAGCACGAGTAATAGTGGCAGCAACGCACGCCGTATTCTCAGACCCAGCGGTTGAGCGTTTGAGCGGGGAATCAGTTGACGCAGTGGTGGTTATGGACACCCTGCCAATCCCTGAAGACAAGCGCTTCGAGAAACTAACCGTTCTCTCGGTTGCCCCGCTAATCGCCCGTGCCATCAGCGCCGTATTCGACGACGACTCAGTCAGTTCAATGTTCCCTGGCCATGCCTAAACCCCAACTGGGTCTCGCTGGCGCCATCGTCATCGGACTCGCCTCAATGCTCGGTGCTGGCGTCTTTGTGGTCTTCGCTAGCGCCTATCAAATCTCGCTGAACCTCATCTTCGTGTCCGTGGCATTAGCCGCAATTGTTGCGGTTCTGAATTCGGCCGCAATTTATCAACTCGCCCGACAAGTTGATCGTCCCGGAGGTGTTTATGCCTACTCGAGGGTTTATCTAAACAACTCCTGGTCATTCCTGTCTGGCTTTGCTTTTGTTTTCGGCAAAATCGCATCAATTGCCGCAATTGCTCTGGTATTTCAGAAGTACGTTTTTCCGCAAGTACCCTTCTGGCCGGCGGTTCTAGCAATTTCACTGCTTACCCTAATCAACGTTCTCGGAATCAACCGCACCGCACTGGTGGCAACAATCCTCAGCATCGTGACCGTCGGCTTCTTTTTGTCACTCTCCGTCATTGGCCTCACTAACCCAGCAGACCTTGCCTCCGAGGCGCTTGCAGTTTCTCCAGAAAATCCAACGAGCTCGGTTTTGGTTGGAGCTGGTGTGGTGTTCTTCGCATTTGCGGGTTATGCCAGGGTTGCCACACTCGGGGATGAAGTCCGCGACTCAAAGCGAAACATCCCAAAGGCAATCTTGATTTCGTTGGGTTTCGTTATGGCCCTCTACCTAGTTTTGGCTTGGGTGTTGCTAAACGGACTAGGAAAAGGTCTCCAACTCACCGAAACCCCAGTTGCCGATTTGTTCGCAAAACTAACCGGCAATTCTTGGCTTACCCCGGCGGTCGCGGCCGTTGCGTCACTTGGCTCGATGCTAGCCCTTCTGGCTGGTGTGTCTCGAACCGCTGCGTCAATGTCCGAAGACGCAGAGCTCCCCAAGGTATTCAAGTTGCGAAACCGATTTAATGCCCCATGGGTAGCAGAAGTCATCATCGCTCTCGGCGCCATTGCACTTACTGCCATCGGCGAAATCGTCTGGGTGATTGGTTTCTCGTCGTTCAGTGTGCTGTTTTACTACTCGGTCGGCCACTTGAGTGCCATGAATCAACCGAAAGAGCAAAGGCTCTTGCCAAAGTGGCTCAATTTTCTCGGTCTCACCCTCTGTGCTGCCTTGGCTCTCTCGTTCGGTATCACCACTTTTCTCATCAGTGTCGGCATCCTCGCAATCGCTTACCTGGTTCGCGGGTTGTGGCTCACGCTAAGTCCCCGCTAAACTAGGGAATGACAACGGCGAGGAATCGAAAGATTCGTTATCGACGGGGCCGGACCAAATTAGGTTGCGATCCTCAAACCCGAGTTGAAAACACCACTGGTCCCTAGGGCCCTAATCAAAAGGAAACATTCATGTCGAATGCAGTTGCAAAACTAATAGCCGAAAACCGCACCAGCTTTGGAAAAGGCGCAGCCCGTAAGTCACGTGCAGCAGGCCGCACCCCAGCAGTAATCTACGGACACGGCTCAGAGCCACGTCACATCACCCTTCCTGCTCACGAGGTAGCA
>JBJOJC010000054.1:0-4490 GCA_046046825.1 Actinomycetota bacterium
CGTCCATGTAGTCACGGCGAGCACCAGCAACGTCGGCAACCGCGGTTGCCATTGGTGCGTGGATACCCAAAACCTTGCGGGTGGTCGAAGCGGCTCCGCCACCGAAACCAACTAGAACACCGGCAGCACCGGTGCGCATTAGGTGAAGAGCGGCAGTGTAGGTGGCTGCACCACCAACGATTACCGGAACGTCAAGTTCATAGATGAACTGCTTTAGGTTTAGTGCTTCTTCCGTTTTTGAAACGTGTTCTGCAGAAACTGTGGTTCCGCGAATTACAAAAAGATCAACGCCAGCTTTAACCACGGTTTGGTGGAACTCGGCGGTTCGCTGAGGTGAAAGCGCTCCAGCCACGGTAACTCCGGCATCGCGAATCTGAGCTAGTCGGTCGCGAATCAACTCGGCCTTGATTGGCTCGGCGTATAGCTGCTGCATGCGAGCGGTGGCAGCTTCCGGGGCAAGTTTCGCAATCTCATTGAGCTGCTGAGTCGGATCATCGTAGCGAGTCCAGAGACCCTCTAGGTCGAGAACACCTAGACCGCCGAGCTTACCGATGGCAATAGCGGTTTCTGGAGAAACGGCTGAGTCCATTGGAGCCGCAAGCACAGGCAGGTCGAAAGAATAGGCGTCGATGTTCCAGGTAGTGGAAACATCTTTCGGGTCGCGGGTGCGACGCGATGGCACCACGGCCACGTCGTCGAATGCCCAGCTTCGGTGAGCGCGCTTGTTGCGGCCAATCTCTATTTCGGTCAAAGTCTTTTCCTATCGGCTCTGGTAGTTCGGAGCTTCAGCAATCATCTGCACATCGTGCGGGTGAGATTCCTTGAGGCCGGCGGCGGTGATGCGAACAAATTTTCCCTTCGACTGAAGTTCGTCGATGGTTTCAGAACCGACATAACCCATTGAAGCGCGAAGGCCACCAACCAGCTGGTGAACCACGGTCTGCACGGTTCCGCGGTAAGGCACTCGGCCTTCAATACCCTCAGGAACGAGCTTGTCTTCGCGAAGCACGTCGTCTTGGAAGTAGCGGTCTTTTGAGTAGCTCTTGGCTTCGCCGCGCGACTGCATGGCACCGAGTGACCCCATTCCGCGGTAGGTCTTGTACTGCTTGCCGCCAACAAAGGTGATGTCACCAGGAGCTTCATCGGTTCCGGCTAGCAGCGAACCAAGCATTACCGCGTTGGCACCGGCAACCAGTGCCTTGGCGATGTCGCCCGAATACTGCAATCCGCCGTCGGCGATGACTGGAACTCCGGCTGGCTTGCAAGCAAGGGACGCCTCGTAAACGGCGGTTACCTGTGGCACGCCAACGCCGGCCACCACGCGTGTGGTGCAAATCGAACCTGGCCCAACGCCAACCTTTACGCCATCGGCCCCAGCATCAACCAGAGCCTGCGCTCCAGCGCGAGTGGCAACGTTTCCGCCAATTACGTCGACGTTTTTAGCAAACGGTTCGGCCTTGATCTTCGACACCATTTCAAGAACCGCGTTGTTGTGTCCGTGTGCGGTGTCGACAACCAGGATGTCTACGCCGGCATCGATGAGTGCCATTGCTCGCTCCCAGGCGTCGTTGCCAACACCAACGGCGGCTGCCACCAGTAGGCGACCCGATGAATCCTTAGAGGCAAGCGGGTACTTGTCGCTCTTGTCGAAATCCTTAACGGTGATCAAACCGGTAAGGCGACCGTTGTCGTCAATAAGAGGTAGCTTTTCGATGCGGTGCTGTGCAAACAGTGCAATCGCGTCGTTCGGGTTGATGCCGGTCTTCGCGGTAATCAACGGCATTGGGGTCATGATGTCTTTGACCAAGGTGGTTGGGCGCTGAACTTCTAGAACAAAGCGCATATCGCGGTTGGTAACGATACCCAGCAGAATGCCGTCTTCGTCGACTACTGGCAGACCGGAAACTCGGTAACGACCACAAAGGTCGTCGACTTCTTTAATGGTGGCAAGTGGATGGGTGGTGACCGGGTGGGTGATCATTCCAGCTTCAGAACGCTTGACCATGTCGACTGATTCAGCCTGACGTTCCAGTGAAAGGTTGCGGTGAAGCACACCGATTCCGCCCTGACGAGCCATGGCAATGGCCATGCGAGCCTCAGTTACGGTGTCCATTGCTGAAGAGAGCAGTGGAACGTTGATCTCCACGCGCTTGGTGAGGCGGGTCTTGGTGTTCACCCCGCTCGGCACAATGTTTGATTCGCCAGGCAAAAGCAACACATCGTCGTAGGTTAAGCCGACAAAACCAAAGGGATCGTTCTGGGTCATCTCCTAATTCTACCCTTCACAACAACTATGTTTCTATCGCGTAAAAGTAGGTAAACGGCGAATGTAAATCTAGTAAAGTTGCGATTTAGATACGCAACGAGGCATTCGGTTGCGGTTTTGACCGAGAGGTTTAGTTTGTACCAGGTAACTACGTTGCGCATGAAGCGAGTGGGGCTACTTTTCGCAGCCCTGATCGTCTTTCTAACCGCATTCGCCGGAAGTGCTCCGGCTCAAGCACAGAGCATCGGCACCGGTGTGGCTATTCACAACGAAGACAAGTCGGTTAGCCAGCCAACCATAATCGGCACTGTGAAGAACGATGGAAAAGGTGTTGCCGGAGTCAAGCTTCACGTAACCGGCCCAGGCGTCGACGAGATTGTGACCACCGACGAAAACGGTAAGTGGCAGCTCGTGGTGACCACCAAGGCAAAGTATGAAGTCGAGATTGACCTCAAGTCTTTGCCAAAGGGTGTAACACTTCGCGACCCTGAAACCACGGTTCGTATCGCCGACGTTTCGGTCACCGATAAGGCTGCCGTGCTGTTCCCACTTGGTAAGAGCACCCGTGTGGTTCAGTCGTTCTCAGACCAGCTCATCATTCGCCTGTTTGCTGGCCTAAACCTCGGCTTGCTTTTGGCGGTTGCCGCCATCGGTATTTCACTGATCTTCGGAACCACCGGCCTAAACAACTTCGCCCACGGTGAAATGGTGACCTTCGGAGCCTTAACCGGTTGGTTGCTGGCCGTGGTCTTCAACCTTCCGTTAATCCTGGCCGGAATCCTGACCGTTATCGCTTCGGCAGCTTTCGGTTACGTACAAGACACTGTGGTCTGGAAGCCGCTTCGCAAGCGTCGCGTTGGACTAAACCAGATGATGATCGTTTCCATCGGTTTCGCAATTTTGCTTCGCTACATATTGCTCATGATTTTCGGTGGCGAGACCAAGGTTCTTTCTGGTGAGTACGAAGCCGTGAAGTTTGGCCCGGTAAACACCACCGTTACCTCGATCTGGTCGATGTTGCTAGCAACAGTAACTCTGGCTGCTGTGGCTCTGTTCCTAACTCGCACCAGAATCGGTAAGGCAACCCGCGCCGTTTCCGACAACTCGGCACTGGCCGCAGCTTCAGGTATCGACGTTGAGCAGATCATCCGAATCGTTTGGGTGGTTGCTGGCGCGCTAACCGGTCTCTCCGGCCTGTTCTACGGTTTGCAGTTCCAGGCAACCTTCCAGACCGGTTCACAAATTCTGTTGCTCTTGTTCGCAGCGGTAACCCTCGGTGGTCTCGGCACCGCTCTTGGAGCAACCGTTGGCGCACTAATCATTGGCTTCGTGGTTGAGCTGTCATCGCTGGTTCTTCCAGTTGACCTCAAGTACGCGGCTGCTCTCGTCATCCTGATTCTGGTACTGCTAGTTCGCCCGCAGGGTGTTCTCGGCAAGAAGCAAAGAATCGGCTAGGAGAAAATCATGGACTGGATTCAGACATTTAACCTTACGGTCGGCGTAATTCTCGACCCGCTAACTGCGGCCTACATCCTCTGTGCCATCGGCCTTTCGGTGCACTTCGGATTCACCGGTCTGCTCAACTTCGGTCAGGCGGCGTTCGCCGCTGTCGGTGCCTACGGTATGGCCATCGGTTACCTAACCCTTAAATTGCCACTGCTGGTAGCAATGGGCTTCGCACTGCTTTGCGTCGTTCTATTCGCGCTCATCCTCGGCGTTCCAACCCTGCGTCTGCGTGCCGACTACCTGGCCATCGTGACCATTGCGGCATCGGAAGTATTCCGTTACCTGATGTCGACCAGTGCGTTCAAAGACGTAACCGGTGGATCAAACGGTCTAAGTCAGTTCGGTTACGACTTCTTCGACTGGAACCCAATTCCAGACGGTCAATACAGCTTCGGTCCCTTCAACTGGACTGCCGATCAGTTCTGGCTTCGAGTTTTCTCGTTCGGTCTAGTTGGAGTGGCGACTCTCCTAGTTTGGCTAATGATGCGCTCGCCTTGGGGTCGTGTACTCAAGGGCATTCGCGAAGATGAAGACGCCGTTCGCAGCCTTGGCAAGAACGTGTTCTCCTACAAGCTCCAGTCGCTAATCATCGGTGGTCTGTTCGCCGGTATGGGTGGAATCGTGTTCGTGCTTTCGATGTCGAACGTTCAGCCACAGACCTGGGTAACCAACTTCACCTTCATGGTGTGGACTGTTCTGCTTCTCGGTGGTGCGGCCA
>JBJOJC010000055.1:0-4840 GCA_046046825.1 Actinomycetota bacterium
GAAATACCGGTGAAATATGACGCAACCAATGAACCACCCTGATCGACGTATTCCACGAATTTTCGTTCCTGTTCTTCGCTGAGGAGGTAGGTCATAGGCATGAATACCGCTCGATACTCAGATAAAACCAACGGAGAAACGTCTGGACTAATGAAATCCACTTGAATGCCCAGTTTCCATAACGCTCTGTACCAGTCGTGTGACAACTGAGGGTAATCAATAGATGTGGTCGGCAAATTTCTTTGCGCCAAAGCCCACCAAGATTGGTAATCAAAAACCATAGCAACTTGAGCTTTATTGGTTGGTGATGCAGCCACTTTGGCGAGGTTTTGCAATTCAGCACCAAGCTGTTTGACGTTCTTGAAAATTCGAGTTTCTTCTCCCGCGTGAGGAACCATGGCCGAGTGGAACTTTTCCGAACCACTTACCGATGCTCGCCACTGGAAGAACATCGAGCCGTTGGAACCACGCGCCAGATGGGTGAGAGAGTTGCAGAGCATCTCACCATCGGCCTTGGCGATGTTTCGTTCCTGCCAGTTGACCGCTGAGGTTGAGTGCTCCATTAGTAACCAGGGTTTGCCGCCGGCAAAACCTCGAGTGAGGTCCGCTTGAAACGCCAGGTCTATGTAATTCTCAGGGTCTTCTGCTATCAGATAGTGATCGGTGGCCACGAAGTCCACTTCACTAGCCCAGCGCCAATAGTCGATATTCATGGAATGCTTCATGGACATGAAGTTCGTGGTTATTGGATGAACCGAATCGACAGCACGAATGGCAGCTTTCTCGGCTAAATACAGATCCAAGATTTGGTCGCTACTGAAACGTCGAAAATCCAACATCATGGTCGGGTTTGGGAATGTACCATCAGGGGTTTGTCTCGGCGGATTGATTTCGCCCCACTCGTGGTATCGCTGTGACCAGAAGTTAGTGCCCCAAGCTGAATTCAGTTTGTCCAGGTTTGAATACTTTTCCTGCAGCCACACGCGGAATCTCTCCGCACTGACGTCGCAGAAGCAAAGTGGGTTATGGCAACCGTACTCATTGTTGATGTGCCACATTTTTAACGCTGGGTGGCTGCCATAACGTTTCACTAATTCGCTGGCCAATGCAGCAGCTTTTTGCTTGTAGATTGGCGAGCTCACGCAATAACCTTGACGACCACCATGCGATAGCCTGACCCCCGCGGCAGTGACCGGCAAGACGTCTGGATGCGCTTTGGTGAGCCAAGCCGGAGGGGATGCCGTCGCTGTTGCTAAGTCCACGCCGATGCCGTTAGTGTGCAGCAATTCAAAGATTTCGTCTAGCCAACCGAAGTCGTATTGCCCCTCGGAGGTCTCCAAATTAGTCCAGGAAAATACGCCGAGCGTGACCAGGTTCACACCGGCTTCACGCATGAGTCGCATGTCCTCATGCCAAACTTCACGACTCCACTGCTCGGGGTTGTAGTCCCCTCCGTAGAAAAGCTGAGCCGGAAGTTCGAGACTCATTTAGATTCTTTCAACCTCGACGAGAATTGCGTTTTCTGGCGCCAAAATTGGTGGACGAACGCCCACCTGAGCGAGAGCTGCCCCGGTAAGTTCAACACCCGCCAACCAGGTTGGCATCTGACGCGAGATGTACTGAGCCGAGCCAGCTGGCTCAACCATCTTCACGCGGTAGGTTGCAGCCGGGTCTAGGCCTTCGAATCGCAAGGCATTCGGCGTCTGACCTGACATTGCCCGCAAGGTTACGAAGGCGAAGATCGCTCGCGACTTATCCTGGGCAACTACGCCGTGAACGAAAGCGTTGTCGTTAGGCTGCTCAACACGAACCATCTTGCCGCCGTGAAGCAGCGCACGATTTGCCTTGTAGTAGGAAGCCCAACTCTTTAGAGTCGCCTTTTCTTCATCGGAGCATTCAGTGATGTCCCATTCCAAACCAGCGTGACCGAACAGCGCTGTAATTGCGCGGAACGAAAGCGAGTGAACACGGTGCGTGGTGTGCGAGTGCGTTGGGCCAATGTGCGAACCAAGCATTTCTGGTGGAATAGCAAACTGGGTGTAGCGCTGAATGTACTGGCGCTCTAGAGCGTCGTTGCAGTCTGAGGTCCAGAAGCGATCGGCGTGCTCAACCATACCTAGGTCAATGCGACCACCACCCGAAGAGCAAGATTCAATTTCTAAACCTGGGTGGTTTTCTTTGAGCTGATCAAACAGACGATAAATTGCCTTGGTCTGTTCGCGAACGGCAGCCTGACCTAGGTGGGCAGCTTCAACTAGAGTACGGTTGTGATCCCACTTGATGTAAGCAATGTCGTATTCGCTAAGAATTGCATCAACCTGACCAAAGACGTGGTCATAGGCTCCTGGGTGGGTTAGGTCAACTACCTGCTGGAAACGACCCTCAGGTGGGATGCGACCTTCGACGTGCAAAATCCACTCAGGGTGCGCACGGTAAAGGTCGGAGTCTGGGTTCACCATTTCACCTTCGAACCAGAGGCCGAATTCGATACCTCGCGATGTAACGGCATCGATCAAAGGCTTTAGACCATCAGGCCAAACATCCTTGGATACAACCCAGTCGCCTAGACCCGAGTGGTCGTCGCGACGTGAGCCGAACCAACCATCGTCTAGGACGAAGCGCTCTACGCCAATCTCTTTGGCAACATCAGCAAGTTGAGTTAACTTTTCAAGGTTGTGGTTGAAGTAAACGGCTTCCCAAACGTTGAGAGTCAATGGGCGAGGGCGAACGTTGGTTGGGTGCTTCGGACGCGAACGCAACCAGCGATAGTAGCGATCGGTGATGCCATCGATACCCTGACCTGAGTAGGTCGCTGCAACGGTTGGCGCTTCGTAGGTTTCACCTGGAGCCAAGATCACTTCACCCGGAAGCAGGAGTTCACCTGCCCCAATAGATGTGCGGCCGGTAGATAGACGCTCAACGATGTGACGAGTGTTACCACTCCACTCAAGACCGAGTGAGTAAACCTCGCCGCGCTGGTAATCGGCGTCTTTAGTCATGGCTAACTGCACGATTGTGTAGTCGTGACCAGAACGACCTTCGCGAATTTCGCGTGCCCAGGTCCCCACCTGAATTTCGCGGCGCTGGGGCTGACGTTCTTTTACCCAGCGACCTGTGAAGTCAACGGTTTCAGCAATGTGGTCAGGAAGTGGAAGCCAAGAAGTTAGCTCGCCTAGTGCAAATCCACTCGTTCCAATATTCTTTACGGTTTGCGAAATACGCAGGATGCCCTGAGCATTTAGTTCAAAGTTTGCAGTTACCTCAAGTCCCGCGGCGGCATCGTTACTTCGCACAAACAGCGAGCTAGAGGTTGATTTGGTTTCGACGATGTCGAATTGCTGTGACCAGTCTTGGCCGTCGCGGTGACCAAGCACCGCTGGGCGCCCGAGATAGCCACGAGCGTTCTCTCGCCAGATGCCAGGATTCTGGTAGGCGTCGAGGTCTGCGTGCGGTACACCCTCGTGCAAAGCCGAGCGTAGATCCGCTGGCTTGATGCCACCCAAATTATTTCCCCAGTGCAAAATCACCGGTGTGCCAGTAGCTAAATCCACTAGAACAGATACGCCATCGGCGTTTAGGGTTACGAAGTTCTCTGGGGCGGTCATTTTGTGCCTCTTTATCTCTAGTTTGTGAATTGGGGGCTAGGTTCACATCGCTGCGAGCCTAGCCCCCGAATCCTTACCTCTTCAATGTATTACTCGAAGAGGGCCTTCACAGCATCGTTCGCTGCGGTTAGCGAGTCTGCCTTTGCCTTACCTGACATTACGGCTTCCATTGCTGGAGTCATGATGTCACCAATCTTTGACTTCTTGTCGGCGATTGGGAATAGGAAAGTGGTGCCATCGGTGATGTGTACCGAGAAAGCCGATACATCAATACCCTTTGCCTGCATTGCTGCTACAGCCTTGTCGGTTGCAGCAGGGATTGCTGGGAATACTACTGCAGCTGCAGCAACAACTTCCTGACATGCGGCCGATCCTAGGTACTTAACCCATTGCCATGCAGCTTCTGGGTTCTTGCTACCTGCGCTGATGTTGTCAGCTAGACCGTTGTACATCGAGGCACGCTTGCCGGTAGGACCAACTGGAGTTGGAGCTAGAGCTGGCTCGAACTTGTCCGACTTGGCACCGAATACGGAGCCGGTCATCCAAGAACCGTTCGAAGCCATTGCAACCTTGCCAGCGGCTAGCTGGTCAGACCAACCAACTCCGTTCTGCTGAGCGAAAGTAGGCATGTAACCCTTTTCAGTTAGGCTGTACCACCAGTCGATGGTTTCCTGGAACTTAGGGTCGTCATAGTGGTAGTTGGTGTCCCAAGGGCCATCGTTTACTTTCCAGCCGTTAGCTGCTGCTAGGAATGACCACTGGGTCTGGCCATCGCCACCGCCTGAGCCTTCCATCCAGATACCGTAGGTTGCGACCTTGTTCTTGTTGAAACCAGCCTCGTCGCCACGAACACCGTTCTTGTCAACGGTTAGGTGAGCGATTGCCTTCTCATAGGTTCCACCGTCGGTTGGGTTCCAGTCAAGGTTGCTCATGTCAACGCCAGCGGCGTCGGTTAGCTTCTTGTTGTAGAACAATGCGATGGTGTCGAAGTCTTTCGGAAGACCGTACTGAGCGCCATCTGGGCTGGTCCATAGTGAGGCCAAGCCAGGCTGGTAAGCGCCAGCTACGTCAACGTTGTCGCGCTTGATGTAGTCATCTAGCGAAAGAATGTTGCCGTTGTTTACGAATTCTGGGTAGAAAGCTAGGTGCGAAGTGAATACGTCGTAGCCATCGCCCGATACGAATCCGGCGTTTACTTTCTTCCAGTAGTCATCCCAACCGACCTGTTCAATGTT
>JBJOJC010000056.1:0-19614 GCA_046046825.1 Actinomycetota bacterium
TTCCGAGCAGCTGGCGTTCCAGCCCCGCGAGCCGGTTTTGCCAGAGTCAGCATCGACGGTAGCTACATCGGTCTTTACCTAAATCTCGAATCCATCGACTCCAAAATGTTGAAACGTTGGTTCCCTAACACCGAGCACGTTTACTCTGGCCCGAGACCTTGCGACCTCACCCCGAACAACTCTTGCTACGTGTCGAACACCGGCACCACCGATCGAAGTGACGTGCTGAAAGCCGGCGGTCTCCACGTTCTATCCGGCAGTGCCTGGTGGCGAGAACTAAACAAGCGCACCGACATCGATCGGCTCATGAGCTTCTTAGCCACGGAAATCTTCCTCAGCCACTGGGACGGCTATGGCGATTTCATGCGAAACAATCATTACGTTCACTTCGACAAGTCCGGCAAGTTCACCTTTATCCCATGGGGAGCCGACCAAACCTTCCCTTGGGAAAAGAAACATCAACTTACCTGGAACGCATCTAAGCCGGTTTACCTTTCCGACTCAACCGAGCGCTCGTCGCTAATCACCCATTGCCTTGCCTACACCCGATGCAAGGAAAAGCTCCTTCAAAGCGGCTACCGCATTTCCGCACTCGCCGACCGCATCGATCTTGCCGGCTACGCCCAAAAGGTCATGGAAAAAATCAATCAGAAGCGTTTCGTAAAGAACGACATGAATCGGGTTAATCCAGACACCAAAACCATGGAGCAAAACTGGGTTGCCTCATACATTTCCTTGAGCCAAAAGAGCCTTAAAAACTATCTGAAGGTTCGCCCGCCTTGCCGCGTCACGGCGAAACTGAACTACCCCCTAATCGTTGGCACCGAAACCAGAGCGCTGGTTGAATCACTTTGGGAACCGGGCGTCTCCGCCGACTACCAGTGGTTTGTTGGCAGCCGAGCGATCCCTGAGGCAAAGAGTCGCACCCTAAAAATCACCGAAGCGTTCGAGGGCAAGCGGCTCAAACTCCGGATCACTTTGAAAAAAGACGGTGTCTCAAATACCGTTTACTTCACCCGTGCTCACAAGGTAAGAGCAAACTGAGAGTTCGCTCCACAAACCGGCAGAAATCCAGCAAACCCGCCATTTCTCAAATTAGAGTCGAACCCATGGAAAATAACTGCGTTGGCGCCTGCGAAGCTGAAACACACAACCACAAGCAAATGAGCCGAAAAGCTCTGCTCGGCGGATTCGCTGCATTACTAACCGGCATTGGACTTACGAATTTTGGTAACGCCGCTGCCGAGGCAGCCACCTCATATAAAGTTGCCAAGACTTCGGCCATCGCCCTAAAGTCTGCCAAAGTATTCACAGTGAACGGTGTTTCCATTTTGATCACTCAGCCGAAATCCGGCGTTTTCCGCGCCTTTAGCAACAAGTGCACTCACCAACCTAAGCGCCTTCCTTCACAGAAAATTTCTGGTGGAGCAATAACCTGCTACGAACACGGGCAGCAGTACAACGCCGACACTGGAGCCACCACCGGCTCAGCCAACCAAACCAACCGCGCACTCACCAAATACTCCACCAAGGTAAAGAGCGGCTACGTCTACGTAACCATCTAGTAAAAGTAAACTTGGGCTATGCCTAAGACCCTCAACATCGCGACCATCAACGTCAACGGCATTCGTGCCGCCCACCGCAACGGCTTTGGCGAATGGCTCAAGGAACACAAGCCAGACATCATCACTCTTCAAGAGGTCAGAGCAGAACGAGCCGATGTTGAAAAGGTTTTCGCCGATCTTTGGCCTGAAGCGAACATCTACCTCGATGAAGCAACCTCGAAGGGTCGCGCCGGTGTTGCAATCGTGACCGAGCTAACCCCAACCAGAACCAGCACTACGTTTGGCCCAGACGAGTTCGATTCAAAGGGTCGCTGGCTTGAAGCCGACTTCAACATAAACGGCGAAACCGTCACCGTGGTCTCAACCTATGTTCACGCCGGAGAAGCCGGAACTCCAAAGCAGGTTGAGAAATACAAATTCCTCGACGCGATGATCGAAAGACTTGAAGAACTCAAAGACTCCAAAGCCGTTATCACCGGTGATCTAAACGTTGGTCACACCGAACTCGACATTAAGAACTGGAAAGGCAACCTTAAGAACTCAGGGTTCCTCCCAGAGGAGCGCGCCTACTTCGACAAGTTCATGAACGAAATCGGCTACATCGACATCGGTCGACGTGAACACCCTGAAGAGCCAGGCCCTTACACCTGGTGGTCGCAACGCGGGCAAGCCTTCGACACCAACACCGGCTGGCGCATCGACTACCACCTAGCTACCCCATCCTTGGCCGCTAAAGCCAGCAACTATCTGGTTCACCGAGCCAAGAGCTATGACACCCGCTGGACCGACCACTCCCCGGTCACCGTCGACTACTCCATCTAGGATTAACCCATGACTAAGCCAAACCTGCTTTCCGGCATGCAACCTTCTGCCGGCTCCCTTCACCTCGGCAACTATCTAGGCGCGCTTGTGAACTGGGCAGACATGCAGGACGACTATAACGCCTACTACGTCATCGTTGACCTTCACGCAATCACCGTTCCGCAGGAACCTGAAGCTTTGCGCACCAACTCCCGCCGAACCGCGGCACAATACATTGCCGCCGGCATCGACGTAAGCAAGTCAGCACTTTTCGTTCAGAGCCATGTTCCGGCTCACGCGCAGCTAGCCTGGGTTCTCAACTGCATCACTGGTTTCGGCGAAGCCAGCCGCATGACCCAGTTTAAAGACAAGAGCCAGAAGGCAGGTGCGGACACCGCAAGCGTTGGACTCTTCACCTACCCAATCCTCCAAGCCGCCGACATCCTCCTCTACCAGCCAAAGGCTGTTCCTGTTGGAGAAGACCAGCGCCAGCACATCGAGCTAACCCGCGACCTTGCCACCAGATTCAACGCCCGTTTCGGCAACACCTTCACCATCCCTGAGGCAGTAATCCTCAAGGAAACCGCCAAGATCTACGACCTTCAAAACCCAACCGCCAAGATGTCGAAATCAGCCGCCGACCCTAAAGGTCTGGTCAACATTATGGACGACAACTCGGTCATCCTGAAGAAGATCAAGAGCGCTGTAACCGACACCGATGGAATCATCAAGTTCGATCGCGAAGCCAAGCCAGGCGTCTCTAACCTGCTCGGAATCCACTCCGCCATCTCGGGCCGCTCAATCGAATCACTCGAAGAGCAATTTGCTGGAGAAGGCTATGGCGCTCTAAAGGCTGAAGTAGCCGACGTGGTCATCGCGGCAATTGAACCAATCCGCGAGCGCACTCAAGAACTCATGAGCGATCAGAACGAACTCGACCGACTTCTTGCCGACGGCGCTGACAAGGCAAACGAGCTTGCCGAGGCAACTCTGGCAAAGGTTTACGACGCGATTGGCTTTCTGAAAGCTAAAAGAAACTAGCTTCGACAAGTAGGATTCAGGTCTTTGCCCGATCGATCTGCAATCAGATATGGACCTATGGCTGAATCTTTCTTCAGAACCACAGTCCATTCAGTTTCACAGTTGTGGTTAGTTGAACCTTTTTCAGTAACATCGGTCCAAGCTAGGAATTTTGCCGTCACTACACCATCTTTCTCAACAGCACCGTCCCACCTGCGGATGACAAACGTCAAATCGTCAACTGTGTAGTCCAAAGTGAAAGCCCCTTCCGATTTCAGTAAGTCGACGGAGACTTTGAAAATCCTGTCCGCCTCTTTGCTGATGTAAATTTCGCCTAGCTTATATTTGAACTGCTTTGTTAACTTTGAATTTGGATCATTGGCAATTGCAAGTGAAACTTCTCGCGAGTGGTGCCACAATTCCTGGTCCGCTTGAAATAGTTTTCGAACGGTCTCTTTCATTTCGTTCTGGGAGATATTCCCAACCGGCATAATTTGGTTTCCATAGAAGTAAAACCAACCCGTTATAGCGACAACCACTAAAAGCGCTGAAGCAACAAAAATTTTTTTGTCCATGTGTTCCCCTTAGACCTGAACAATAGCAGTCTAGGACTCTCGGACCCACTTATTACCGGCCGATCAATCGAATCAGTAGATGTGTTCGCCTGCAGAGGTTACGTTCGCTATAAAAGTCTGGCCAGCGTTTCCTCTCATCGAAAGCAACTAATTGCAAGGGAGAGTATCGAATTTTCAATAGAGTTCAAAATTGGAGCTTGCCATGAACCTGAGACGGGGCTTACAACTAGGTAACCAAGGGGAAATTGACTAAATCGAATTAGGTCGTAGTCCGAACCAGTTACTAAGTGACTTAAATCTGTCTCACCTCTTAAAACTAGTGAACGGCTTCTAGTTCGAACGTAGAGACATACGTTTCAAACAAATCATTTTCAAAACGGCTTGATGGTTTCTCGAAAGAATCCAATGAAAAGTCTCGAACATACTCGACAACAATTGTTTCTACGCTGTGGCTAACAAGACGGAGAACAACAAATCCAGTCTGGAGTTTGATAACGATGGCAACATCAGTTTTGCAAGACCACTTTTCAACGCCTTTGTCAATGTTTGACAGTGTCTCTTTGACAAGACTGATACTTGCAATTAGTCCCCTGCGATTTAGTAAGTACATGTTTCCAGACGCTTTGGTGGAAGCAACTGTTTCTTCGCTTGAAACTTCAATTTCAAATTTTGAGAAGTCCTCGGGAACTGAGTCGACCGACAGGTTAGCCATGGCAGCAGAAATGGAAATATTTAGCCCTGAAGAACCGATAACAAAGAAGTCGCTGACAAGGAAATCTGGAACTTCCGGACCCCCGATGAAAAGCAATTCTTCTCCGACCAAACTATGCAGGATGGACTTCCCTGATTCGCTGATTGTATTTTCGATGTCAATCATTTGTCTAACCTACTTGTTTCACCGAATGTATTTTGTAATCCAACCCACCAGACCTTTGATACCTAAGTCCATCGCACGACCTCTATCTGCTGCTGAAACGGACTACAAACCGCAGTTTAATCTTCAGGGGAAGTTACTAATGCGCTTTTTCCACGTTTCAAATCCTTTACCTCAGACCCGATAATCGACTTGGCAACGAATTCTTGCCCCGTGCTTCCTGAATCGTTGGAGGGAGCATGGCGTGTCCCTTTACCTATGCCCGATGCCTAGATAGATCAAATGATCCTGGCATTAGGGCTTGTTGAAATAAGCACGCAGCAGAGCCCCCGAACCGCCAATTTGGGAATACTTGGGCAACTCTCAGGGTTTTCTGTAATGCTTGTTAAAGCAACAAAGTTCTTCGGGGTCAGTGAAAATCTGAGCCGGCGGTTAAAGTCCGCGACCCGACAGGTGGTAACACTTGGCGGTTGAGCTGGTGGAATTCCAGCACCGACGGTTAAAGTCCGGATGGGAGAAGAACGAGGCGTTCGCCATTTCGGCGTTCGCCCTATCTTCCGTCGCCCCCGTATGTTTTCGAGAGGGCGGCAAATGCCAGCTGTTTATGAGAGTGCGATGACTCGTGCGCTTGAGCTTGCCCTGCGCGGTCCTGCTTTCGGGGTAAACCCGCAGGTTGGTGCTGTGATTCTTGATGAATCGTTGAACATTGTTTCCGAGGGTTGGCACGAGGGTGCTGGAACTCCTCACGCTGAGGTTATGGCGTTGTCTTCGCTACCTGAGGTCCTTCCTGCTGGTTACACCGCAGTGGTCACTTTGGAGCCTTGCAATCACACCGGTCGCACTGGTCCATGCGCTCAAGCTCTAATTGCCTCGGGTATTTCTCGAGTTGTTTATGCTTCTTCAGATCCAGGCGTTGAGTCTGGTTCGGGGGCTTCGACTTTGCGTGCTGCTGGGGTTGAGGTTCTTTCTGGGGTTCTGGAATCTTTGGCCGATGACCAATCTCGTGTTTGGTTGACTTCTGCTCAAAATCAACGTCCGTTTGTGACTTTGAAGTGGGCTCAGTCACTGGATGGACGCGCTATGGCGGCCGATGGTTCGTCGCAGTGGATTAGTGGGCCGGAATCTCGTGCACACGCGCACGTGCTTCGCTCTGAGATTGATGCGATTTTGGTTGGCACTGGAACAGTTCTTGCCGACAACCCTTCACTAACCGCTCGAAAGCCAGATGGGTCGTTATACCCGCACCAGCCACTTCGCGTGGTTATGGGAAACAGCATGATTCCGAATGATGCCAAGGTGTTTGATTCTTCGGCGGAGACCATCCGTGTTCGTAATCACGATGTGACGGTTTTGCTAGCGGAACTTTATGCTCGCGGCGTGAAGCACCTAATGGTTGAGGGCGGCCCAACCGTGGCGTCGGCTTTTGTTCGTGCCGGCTTGGTTGATGAGTTTGTGACCTACTTGGCTCCGCAGCTCATTGGTGGTCCTGGTTTGGCGGTTACCGATTTGGGCGTTGAAACCATGGCATCGGCGTATCAACTGGTGTTCAAAGAAGTGGCTCCTATGGGAGCAGATATTTTCATTCGAGCAGCGAGGAGCAGCTAGTGTTTACCGGAATTGTTGAAGAACTGGGAACCGTTGTTGCCATCGAGGATCAGCCCGATGCTAAGCGCATCACTTTTGCTGGGCCTTTGGTGACCTCAGACGTTCACCGCGGCGATTCGATTGCCGTGAACGGTGCTTGCCTGACCGCAGTTGAGATCGAGGGTTCTTCTTTCACCGCTGATGTGATGCACGAGACGTTGCGACTAACCTCGCTAGGTGCTTTGTCGGTTGGGTCGCCGGTGAATCTAGAGCGCGCGATGAATGCCGCTACCCGATTCGGCGGTCACATGGTCTTGGGGCACGTTGATGGCGTTGGCACGGTTGTGTCACGCGAGCCTTCGTCGAACTGGGAATGGGTCACCATTCAGATTCCTTCAGCTTTGATGAAGTACGTGGTTTTGAAAGGTTCAATAACCATCGATGGTATTTCGTTGACCGTCAACGACGTGACATCAGAAACCGTGAGCTTTTCGCTCATTCCAGAAACTCTTCGCCTCACCACTTTGGGGCAGAAGCAGGCCGGGGATCCGGTCAATGTTGAGGTCGACATTATGGCCAAGCACATTGAAAAACTCATTGAAAGCAGGAACAACTAATGGCTCTATCAACCATCGACGAAGCGCTAGACGCCCTTCGCGCGGGAAAGCCGGTACTTGTTGCCGATGATGAGAATCGTGAAAACGAAGGCGACGCAATTATTGCCGCCGAACTGGTCACCGAAGAGTGGATGGCTTGGATTGTTCGCAACACCACCGGTTTCCTCTGTGTGCCGATGGAAGATGCTCGCGCGAACGAGCTTGAGTTGCCGCTGATGCTTCAGAACAACGAAGACCCTCACCGCACCAACTACACCGTGACCGTTGACGCCACCGACCGTGAGTCAACCGGTGTTTCGGCCTACGACCGCGCACTGACCGCACGCACTTTGGCGAATTCGTCGAAGGGTGCGAAAGACTTGCTGCGTCCGGGCCACATGGTTCCGCTGCGTGCTCACCACCACGGTGTTCTTGGTCGCCCTGGTCACACCGAGGCAACCGTTGACCTTTTGAAGCTAGCTGGAATGACTCCAGTAGGTGTTATCGGGGAAATGGTTGCGGCCGACGGTTCGATGATGCGTTTGCCTGAGCTAATTGAAACCGGTGCTCGCGAATCACTTCCAGTGATCACCATCGCTCAGATTGTCGAGTACCTAAAGACTCACAACATCATTTACGCACACAACCCAACCAACCGAATTCGTTTTGAGGCTGAAGCCAACGTGCCCACTACGCACGGAAACTTCCGTTTGCGCGGTTACTTCGACCTAAAGACCACCGCCGACCACGTTGCAATCATTTCAGGACACCCAACCGGCGACGACGTGTTGGTTCGAATTCACTCGGAATGCATCACCGGCGAAGCGTTCGGTTCGTTGAAGTGTGAATGTGGTCCGCAGCTTGACTTCGCACTAGACAAGATTGCCAACGACCCAAAGGGTGGTGTGGTGATTTACCTGCGCGGTCAGGAAGGTCGTGGCATTGGTCTTTTGAACAAGCTCAAGGCTTACGCTTTGCAGGAGCAAGGTCTCGACACGGTTGAGGCAAACCTGGCTCTTGGCCTGCCTTCGGAGAACCGCGAATACGGTGCTGCCGTCTCGATTTTGAAAGACCTCGGCGTAACCAGCGTTCGCCTGATGACCAATAACCCGGCCAAGTCGGCTTACCTAGTTGATGCCGGAATTCCAGTGAACTCATTCGTTCCAGTGATTACCGGTTTGGCAACCGAGAACATCGGATACCTAGAAACCAAGCGCGAGAAGATGGGTCACATCCTCCCAGACGAAGTGAAGGCAGACTAATGAGCGGCCAAGGAGCACCAAAGATTCAAATCGACGCGGCCGGTTTGGCTGTAACCATCGTGGTTACCACCTGGCACACCGAGATTACCGATGGCCTTTTGGCTGGAGCCGAGCGCGCCTTGAAGGCAGCCGGCAACGACGTTTACTCGATCATGAGAGTTCCTGGAGCGTTCGAGCTTCCACTGGCTGCTCAGTATGCGATTGAGGATGGCGCTGAAGTTGTAATCGCCCTTGGCGTTGTGATTCGCGGCGGAACCCCGCACTTCGAATACGTTTGTAACGCTGCCACCGACGGACTAACCAGAGTGCAGCTCGACAGCGGTGTTCCCATCGGTTTCGGGCTACTCACTGTTGACACCGAACAGCAGGCTTTAGACCGTGCCGGTCTTGAAAACAGCAAAGAAGACAAGGGCGCTGAAGCAGTTGAGGCTGCAATCGCGATGGCTAGACTAAAGCCATGGAACTAACAGCACAAATTGCACTCATCCTTCACCTAATCGGTATTGGAGCACTTCTATCCGGATTCTTCTACCAGCTAAAAGACTGGGGAACCGGAATGAAGGTTAACGCTGGCATCCTTCACGGTGCTTGGCTCATGTTGGTCACCGGTTTCGCCATGGCAGCCATTGTGCCAATGGTCGAAGAAGGCGAACAGATCAACAACTGGGTTCTAGGTGTGAAGAGTATTGTGATCACCGCAATCTTCTTCATTGCCTATGGCTACAACAAGAAAGAAAAGACCGCCAAGTGGGTTGTTCCTGCAATCGCTGGTTTGACCACCCTGAACATCTGCCTAGCAGTTCTTGGCCCAATCATGATTGACAAGGCGTAATAGCTAGCGCAAGAACAAAGCAGTTAGTCGGCGGGTTGTGAAAAACAGCCCGCCGATAATCATTACCGCGAAGTAAACCACGTGTCCGAGCATGCTCACCGAGATGTTTAGCGTCATGGCGTCGCGAACCAGTTCGATCGCTTGTCTAAGCGGTAGAGCCTGAATTAGGAATTGCGCCCAGCTTGGGAAGATGTTTAGAGGGAACAGAGTTCCTGAGAACAGGAACATTGGCAACAGGAAGAACGTCACCATATCTAGCTGTTGGAAACTCTTCATATAGCTGGTGATTCCCATGCCAACCGAAGCGAATGCGAAGGCCACTATCGTTGCCGCGAGAACGGCAAGTGCAGCTCCCCCGATCGACGGGATTAGGCCCAGTAGACCCACCACGGATACGAAACCAAGCGAATAGATCATTCCGCGGAACATGGCCCAGCCGATTTCACCAATGGCCACGTCGAGAGTGCCCAAGCTGGTGGCAAGCATGCCCTGGTAGAGCTTGGCGAAATGCATTTTGAAAAAGACGTTCCAGGTGCTGTCGAAAATGGCACCATTCATGGCGCTAGTGGCAAGCAACGCGGGCATGATGTAAGCGGCATAGGAAATCACGTTTCCGTTGGCATCGGTGATGTCGCCAACCATTCCGCCGACTCCATAACCAAAGGCGATCAAGAACAGTACCGGCTCAACAAATCCGGCAACGAAGGTCAAACCGCTTGAAGACTTCAGGGTCATCAGGTTTCTGGTGGCAACCGTCCCGGGTCGTCCAGAGAAAATGCTGGCACCGAATTTGCCGGCACGGCGTTCGGCTAGAGCAACGGCCACACTGGTCAAACTCATTTGGCTAACCTCCTAGTGAATTTTGGGTAGGCGAAGCAGGCGCCAATGATGCCGGTGATGATGAGTATCACGATGTGAGAAACCGTGTATGGGTCAGTCGAGCCGTAGCTCGCCGTTCGGGCTAGTTCGGTGGCGTGCCAAAGCGGTGAAACCCAAGCGATCTGTTGAACCAGGTCAGGCATGTTCTCGATTTGGTAGAACGTTCCGGAGAACATGAACATCGGGGCAATGACGAAACGCATCATAAGCACCAGCCAGTCGCCCTCTTCATTCACAAAAGCCGAGTAGGCCAGCATCACAAAGCCAAACGCAGTTCCGACAAATACGGCAATGAGCAACTGCAGTGGGACGGCTTCCAATTTAATGGCACCGAAAAGCACGAGGAACATGGCATAGATGCCCGAGTTCATGAGCACTCGGAAGATCGCGTAATACATCAGCCCGCTGGCAATCTGCTTACCGGTGATTGCAGTTTGGTTCATCGCAAAGAACGATTTCTCCCAACTAAACCCTTGAAGCACTACGAACGAGGTTTCATCTACAGCCACCTGCAATGCGCTGGCCATTAGTAGCGCCGGGGCAAGGAAGGTTAGGTAGGGAACTCCGTCGACCAGTCCCATGTTCTTTGAAACCAAAGAACCTAGGCCGATACCGATGCTCATTAAATAAAGGAGCGGGTGCCCAATGCCGTAGGCGAGCATTGGCGTCATCCATTTGAATGACTCTCTTCCCCGGGCAAGCCCAACGTAAACCGAACCCCATCGGGCGGGTTTAGCAGGGTCAACCAGCTTGGCTGCACCTTGCCAGTTAGAGAAAACCTCGGCCACTAGTCGACCAGCGTTCTACCGGTGAGTCGAAGGAAAACATCTTCGAGCGAACTACGGCGAACTAGCGAAGTGACTGGATTTAGTCCGAGCTTGGTCACTTTCTCCAAAGTCTTTTCACCGTTCTCGGTGTAAACCAGAATGCGGTCGGGTAGAACTTCAAGACGGTCGCCGACCTTTTCAAGTTTCTTAGCTGCGGCGGCGTTGCCCTTCGATCCGAAGCGAACTTCTAGAACTTCCCTACTCGAATACTTTTTGATCAAGTCAGCCGGGCTACCTTCGGCCATGATGCGACCCTTGTCCATGACCACAATGCGGTCGCAGAGTTGCTCTGCTTCGTCCATGTAGTGGGTGGTGAGAACCAAGGTCACGCCGAGTTCCTTCAAGCGGAACAGGCGGTCCCAGAGAATGTGGCGGGCCTGAGGGTCAAGCCCGGTGGTTGGTTCGTCAAGTAGCAGAATTTCCGGCTCATTCACAAGTCCGCGAGCAATCGTGAGCCTGCGCTTCATGCCACCGGAAAGCTCTTCGGTCTTCACGTTTCGCTTGTCTTCAAGCTGCGCGAAGGCCAGCAGTTCCTCTATCTTGGTTTTCAGAAACTTTCGACTTAGGCCGAAGTAACGCCCATAAACCAGGAGGTTCTCCCACACCTTTAGCTGGCGGTCTAGGTTATCCGCCTGCGGCACAACTCCTAGGTGAGCTCGAATCTCCGGGCCGAACTTGTCCGGGTCTTTTCCAAGAATCTGTAAATCACCGGCGGTGCGCTGAAGCGTCGACGTGATCATGCGCATGGTGGTTGACTTACCAGCACCGTTAGGGCCGAGCAAACCAAACGATTCACCACGTTTTACTTCGAAGTCGATGCCGTCCACGGCAACAAAATCACCATAGGTTTTACGCAAACCCTTGGCGGTAATTACAAGTTCTGGTGCTACTGATTTAGTCACGGATTCTCCTACCTTGCTAGCCTAGATACATGTCTCGGAAGTCGGTAGCACCTGCGCGTGCCAAACTTGGCAATCGCCGAGTGACCGGCAAAGAGCAGTACTACACCCCCCGAGAGTTAGCCAGCTCGCTGGTCTCTAAGGTAGAACGTATTGTTTCCGACTTTTCTTCCCGAACCGTGTTGGAGCCGGCCGGCGGAACCGGCGCTTTCGTTGAAGCGGCTAAGGCTGCCGGCGCGAAAAAGGTACTCAGCGTAGACATTGAACCCAAGCATGGCGATGTTAACAAAGGTGACTACCTTTCAACGAATTTAAAGCTGAGTAACGCTGTGACCATCTCAAACCCGCCGTTTGGTCGAAACAATTCGCTAAGCATTCCGTTTTTCAATCGAGCCGCGGACCACAGCGAATACATAGCTTTCATCGTTCCGCGCTCTTGGCGCAAATGGTCGGTGATCAACCGACTCGACCGTCGGTTCCACCTAATCCACGACGAAGACCTGTCGATTGATTACGTCGACGACACTCACACTCTTATTTCCCAGAAAAACAATCTGAAGACATGTTTCCAAATTTGGAAGCGACAGGATCACCTGCGCGAAATCGTCAAAGTTGAAGACCGAGGTTTTGTGACCAAGGTGAAGCCTGCCGAAGCCGACATCGCTCTAACCGTTTTCGGTTTTAGTTGCGGTCGAGTGAACACCGAGTTCGAGCGCAAGGCCAACACCACCAGGATGTTCCTAAAACTCAATCACCCCGGTGCTTTGAAAGCATTACAAACCGCCAACTTCCAGCGTTTTTCGAAAAATACCGCCTATACCGAGGCACTGTCGTTTCAGGAGATCAACTTCCTGCTAAACGAGGCCCTGGGGAACAAGACCAACAAGTAAAAGGTTAGAAACAGTATGAGCATGATGGGCAGAGGGCGCCGCGGCGCCGGACCAGGCAAAGACGACGGGCCGAAGGCAAAGTTTTCACAGCTTTGGCCGTACCTCATGGAACACAAGCCAGCTCTGTGGTTCGCCGTGGTACTCAGCATCCTCGGAGCCGTGGTCAACCTCGGTCAGCCGCTAATCGTGGGTCAGCTCATCGACGCGGTGCAGAAAAAACAGGATGTAACTGGTTGGGCAATCGGGCTAATCGCCGTACTTCTCGGAACCGCACTAACTGGCGGACTCATGTACTACGTGCTAGCCAAGGCTGGCGAAGGCGTGGTTCTATCAGCTAGAAACAAGCTGGCCACACGCCTTCTACGCATGCCCATCAAGGAATACGATCTTCGCCGAACCGGAGATTTGGTTTCTCGCGTTGGTTCCGACACCACTTTGCTGCGTGCAGTTCTGACCCAGGGATTCGTCGACGCGGCCGGTGGTGTGCTGATTTTCGTTGGTTCAATCGCAGCCATGGCATTCATCGACCCACTTCTACTTGGAATCACCCTTGCCGTTATCGCCATCGCCATCATGGCCGTGGCTTTCACCTCTCGCAAAATCAAAGACGCCACCACCAAAGCCCAAACCCGCGTTGGTGATATGGCAGCCAGTGTTGAGCGAGCTCTAAGCGCAGTTCGAACCATTCGTGCCGCTCGAGCGGAAACTCGTGAAGGCGAATACATCATCAAGAACGCCGAAGAGGCCTACGTTCAAGGTGTAAAGATTGCGAAACTAAATGCAGCGGTCTCCCCTATCGCCGGAATCGCGTTCCAGGGCGCCTTCATCGCCGTGCTCGGTGTCGGTGGCTATCGAGTTGCCAGTGGCGAAACCAGCATCGCCAACCTAATTACCTTCATTCTTCTTATGTTCACCATGAGCCGACCATTGGGTCAGGCTTTCGGTGCCTACTCGAGCATCCAGAGCGCACTGGGTGCCCTTGCCCGCATTCAAGAAGTGCTCGACATTGAGACTGAAGAAACCCATGAGGATCAAGCCCACCAGGGCAAGCGCAAGAGCAAAAACTCAACCGCAATCGAATTTAGAAAAGTCAACTTCGGTTACGACCAGGCCGAGGTGTTGCAAAACGTTAGCTTCAAGATTGAACGCGGAACTCGCGTTGCCATCGTTGGCCCTTCAGGATCCGGTAAGTCAACCAGCTTCTCGCTCATCGAGCGCTTCTACGAGCCAACCAAGGGGCAGATCCTCCTAGACGGCCAGCCGGTCACCGAAATCTCACGCAACGAACTTCGCGCCCAGATTGGTTACGTTGAACAAGATGCACCGGTGCTTGCCGGCTCGTTGCGCGACAACCTACTAATCGGAAAACCAGACGCAACCGACAAGCAACTGAAGGCAGTTCTTGGCGAAGTGAACCTCACCGACGTTTTGAAGCGTGACAAGCGCGGACTAAACGCGGAGGTTGGTGAAAACGGCATCATGCTTTCCGGCGGTGAGCGTCAGCGCTTGGCAATCGCTAGAGCACTGCTGGCAGCACCGCCGATTCTGCTTCTCGATGAAAGTACCGCTAGCCTCGACGGCCTCAACGAACAGCGCATGCGCGAAGCACTCGATGCCGTGGCTAAAAACCGCACGGTAATCGTTATCGCCCACCGCCTCTCAACCGTCGTCGACTCTGACCAGATCATCGTGCTTCAAAGCGGCAAGGTGATCGGTGCTGGCACCCACAAGCAACTCCTCAAGAGCACCCCGCTCTACAAGGAACTTGCTGCCACGCAAATGCTCGACTAGTGGTTTTCCACAGTCACAAATGAGCCCTCGCAAGTACTACTAACAACTCGTATGTTGTTCTTGTGGAGACAAAAAAACGTGTGGTAATCTCAAAACGTTGCACCCGCTCCTCTGTTCTTGCCTCGGCATCCAAGGGCGGGTCTCTTCATTTCTAAGCCAGATTTGATCACAAACAGCGAGCTCAAGCCATACATCGGTGAAAAGAGATTCGGGCAGTACTTTTGCAATCCAACTATTCAAAGCCCTGAACTTTCATTAGAAACATACAAATTTGATATCAAACTTCGTGGGCTACTAATTAGTGCATTGGGAGTCATAGAAGTTGGGCTGGAGGCACAACTCAACCAAAGCGGGTTCCAAGCTGATTTGCAGTCTTTTGGCCATGCTAGGAAAGTTTTGGAAGGTGCTGGCACATCTGAGAGAGAGCTCATTTCGCGCAATTTAGGGGCACTTAATTACAAGGAGCTACGAGGAGCCCTTCAGAATCTAAATTACCTACGCAATCGAGTCGCTCATCACGAACGAGTTTGGAATCATAGAAACCCGTTTTCCTTTCCTGATTTTGGAAGCCATTCAAGGGAAGCAAGAATCCCTAAAGGACAAAATCGCAGGTTGATTGCGTGGTCCTTATTTGGAATTGAACAAATTCTTTGCGCCTTTCCTGAATTGATAGCTTTTGAACGGCAATTCGAGAGCCTTGTTGCCTCATCATCTATAGATCACCATTTCCTGCTAACAAGCATGGGTTTCGATGCGCCCTAAGTCGTAGGCTAGACCTATGTTCAATGGAGACGCCACCAACCGCCAAACCGCGGTAGACCTAGACGCAAACGACCCTCTGGCTAAATACAAAGACCAGTTCGTAATCAAAGATTCCGAGGTTTGCTACCTCGACGGAAACTCGCTGGGTCGCATGCCAAAAGCTACCAAGCAGGCTGTGAATGACTTCCTCGACGAATGGAGTGAAGAGCTCGTCGACGGTTGGAGCCACTGGATTGATGAAGCTCAGCCAACCGGCGATTTGCTCGGTCGGGCAGCCTTAGGCGCTGCCGCTGGGCAGGTGCTGGCAGTAGACACCACCAGCGTGAACTTCTTCCAACTTTGCTCGGCTGCCATCATGGCGAGACCTGGTCGAAACAAGATCATCATCGACTCAAGCAACTTCCCTACCGACCGCTACATCCTTGAGGGCTTAGCTAGAGACCGCAACCTCGAGCTAATCACCCTAAACAATGACGGAATGGGTGGCCCGAACGCCCAAGACATTAAGACCAAGAAGGAGCTCATCACTCCGGAAGCGCTCGAGCCTTTTCTAAGCGAAGACGTTGCGCTGGTTACTCTGCAGGCGATTCACTACCGCTCGGGCTCAAGACCAGACATCAAGGGCATCACCGACCTCTGCCGCAAATACGGCATCCTCGTGGTCTGGGACTGCTCTCACGCCATTGGAGCAATCGAACTGAACCTCGACGCCAATGGCGTTGACCTTGCTGTTGGTTGCACCTACAAATACGGCAACGCCGGCCCTGGCGGCACCGCCTGGCTCTATGTAAACAAGAGCATCCAACAAGAGCTCCGCGTTCCGATTCAGGGTTGGTTCTCACAGAAAGACCAGTTCACCATGGGTCCGTTCTTTGAACCTGCCAACGACATCCGTCGTTTCCAAATTGCTTCCCCAAGCATCATCGGCATGCGCATGATTCAGTCGAGCTTCAAAATGATTGAAGAAGCAACCATCGAAGCCATCGAACACAAGGCAAACGTAGGCACCGAAATGATGATTGCCTTATTCGACGCCTGGTTGAAGCCGCTCGGTTTCGAATTGCTAACACCACGCGACCCTAAGGAACGCGGTGGTCACATCACCATCGGCCACCCGGACGCCAAGAAGATCGCCACGGCGATGCGTACCGAGATCAAGGTAGTTCCGGACTACCGAACCCCAGACTCGATTCGCCTAGCCATCGCTCCACTTCCAACCAGCTACACCGAGGTCTACGACGGATTCGCAAGGCTCAAGGAACTCGTTGAAACCAAGAAGTACCTGGAAATCCAGGACAACGGAAGCCGCGTAACTTGAGTAAGGCAATCACCTACATCTCATATCTGAAGATCGACGAACTGCTCGACCTTCAGAAACCTGAAAGCACCGGACCCGAGCATGATGAGATGCTGTTCATCATCATTCACCAGACCTACGAACTGTGGTTCAAACAGCTTCTTCACGAGGCCAAACATCTCCAAGAGGAACTTGAAAAGGGCAACACTCACACCTCGCTCGCAACCCTCGGTCGAATGCGAACCATCATGAAAACCTGCGTAGCCCAGGTCGACATCCTCGAAACCATGACTCCACTGCAGTTCAACTCCTTCCGCGGTTTCCTCCAAAGCAGTTCGGGCTTCCAGTCTGCCCAGTTCCGCGAGTTTGAAGCGATCCTCGGCAGAAGAGATAGGGCTGGCGAAAGTGCCGACAAAAAGACCGGCATGGGAATGGCTGAACACCTAATCGAAGGCTCCCCCGCTAGAAAAGCCGTTGAAGATGCCATGGCCAGAAACTCTCTCTGGGATTCAGCCCTTCACTACTTCAAAAAGAACGGGCACAAGGTTCCGAAGGAACTTCTAAAGCGCGACGTTTCCAAACCTTACGAAGCCAATGAAGAATTACAAGAAGTGCTTCTGAAGCTACACCGCACCGACCCAGACGCCGCAGCCATCTGCGAACGCCTCCTTGACCTCGACGAAGGCCTTCAAGAATGGCGCTATCGCCACGTGAAGATGGTTGAACGAACCATTGGTCGCAAGATGGGCACCGGCGGCTCAGCAGGAGTTGACTATCTAGCCAGCACCCTATTCCGTTCGGTGTTCCCAGACCTTTGGGCTATTCGCTCGCGATTTTAGGTTTTTGCCTCTAAAAAAATTCTCAAAATCGCTCCCCCATGAGAACGTTGGGCTAACGACCAATTCCCAGGTGCCAGTGAATCGAAGTACTTGCTACCTAAGCCAGGGGACCCAGCTCTCGGGCCGATGCCGTCGTCTTCGATCAGAATTTCCGTGCCATGAGGCCTTGAAGAAATTTTGACAGTCAGCGATTGAGCTAATCCGTGTCGTACCGAGTTATTAATGGCTTCGCTCACGATTTTCACAATATCGGGCTCATCTCCCGAGTATTCACTCAAATCCACTTCAATCGACACAAAACCTCTCCAGAGGTCCACCAGGGCTAGGATTTGTTCCTTGGCTGACTGGTTGGAAACGGCTGGTCTAGTGTCTAAGAGCAAACGTATTTGTTTGAGTTCCTCAATAGCCTGGGCATCCTCACCACGTTCCAATTTGAGAGCCAAAAGTAGCAACTTATTTTGGATACTTCCGTGTAAGTGGTTGGCAAGGGAACGGTTAGCAATTAGTGTTCGAGCCCTCAATACATCGCTGTCTAGGCCAAGCTGTCTTGAGTGACCTTCAAGTTCCGTTCTAATTTCAGACCTGGTTACCACCACACCTTTGACAAAGCTGGTCATGAACGCGGTTTGCGTGATCCATATAAACAGAATCAGGGTCGACGTAAATTCGGGGAAGCCAGACAATTTTCCAAATGCGATGGAACTGAGAATTACGATTTCTAACGCTATTGCCGCATGAACTCCTAGAAAGATAGTTACTGCACCTACGAAACTTTTTGGTCTAAGCATTCGTGCAAGAAGATAGGTGACTGCGATCACTGCGGCAGTCAAAAGCGATCGAGTTAGCGCCTCATTGAAGTTGGTCGTTTGCAAGTAGGGAAAGAAACTACCGATGGAAATAATTATGGCCACCGGCAGCGCAGTAAATGGATGGTTGACCATTGCAATCCTGATCAAACTTTTTATAGAGAAGTCGGCGTTCCTCGAGTTCTCAAATTCCCACAGTTTGTGAGTCAGCGGCCTTAACCTCAGTCGAACAACTTCGTGAAGCAAAGGAGGAAGTGGCTTTGACTGGCTTTCATCAAGAATCAGGGAATCGAGCTCGGAGCGCAATTCGTCCAACTCTCTATTGTCAATGGGCTCCTCGGCAACTGCCATCCGAACCCGTTCGGCAACCAAAGAATCCCTTTCTAACTGAAACTTTGCCTGCGAAGCAGCTAACACCGCCAACGATGGAAGAGTTATTAAACCGAGAATTGATGCTTGGATTGTTCGATTTTCTATTGCATCGAGATTTGGTTCTGAACCTAGTAGAAATGCCAAATAAGTCGTTGCAGAACCTTTCACTGCACCGATAAGTAATCCAAGTGCCAACACTCCTAAAAGGTTCGCTGGTTTCAAGTCCCTTCGCGGAAACACAAATCGATCCGCAAGCAAAACCATAACGATGCCGAAACCTATCGCCACCACGTTGGCAATCGTCCAATTTAATAGGTTCTGCCAACTTGCATCTCGAACATTGGTGAGAACTGAGGTGAGCCAGAAAACGGGAAGAAAAAGCAAATAGACCTGGTAATTGAAAAGGTGGGGTCCAGTAATGTCGCCTTTTATAGCGGTCCAATTTTTCACTTGAAATTTATCCCGGAAGCACGGAAATAAACCTGAGCAATATGAACTCGCTGGTTTTGGGTGGAATCCGCTGTGAGGCCTAAAATTTTTGCGATTCGAGAAATAGCTACCTCCACAGATTTCTCCGTTACAAATCGCTGCTTAGAAATTTCAGAGTTGGACAATCCATTTGCAACCAATTTCAAAATTTCAACTTGATTATTTGTGAGTTTCCCGAGGACACCGACGGTCTCTGTTGAGTTTAGAGCCATTGATTTAGCTAGCGCATTCAAGAGGCTTTGAATATCGTTCAGCGAACCTTTAGTCAGATATTGCGCACCAAGTGGAATTTCTGGTAGCGCGGCATTCAAAAGCCTTGGATCTTCAAAACTTGTCAGAAATACCAGACCAAGATTCGGATTCAGGCGTCTCATAACTTGAGCTACGTCCAAACCGGTCGGTCCTTCGCCCAGATAAAGATCGAGTATTGCGGCGTCGGAACCTATTATCCTGGCCTTTTCAACAGCCTCTGCTCCCGATGCGGCTTCGAATGACACCTCGAGGTCCGCAATTTTCAACGCCGTCACGAGGGCAAGCCGCATAAGTGCGTCGTCTTCAACAACTGCAACTTTTAGGCCCATACCTGCAATTTTGGCACTCGACACCTAAATCCGTTCATTTTCGATTTTTACTGTTGGGTTAACCCCTCAAACA